>JAYVDG010000143.1:0-6918 GCA_043749525.1 Phenylobacterium sp. | reverse complement strand
CCGATGGCGCCGGCGATGACGATGGCCGAGAGGCCGAGCGTCAGGCTGACCTTGAAGTTCTCCTGCAGGATCTGCAGGACGGTCTTGTCCTTGTATTTCAGGGACGGCCCGAAATCGCCGTGCAGCACGCCCTTCAGATAGTCGACGTACTGGGCGCTGAGCGGCTTGTTCATCCCGTACTTGGCCATGACGTTGGCCTCGATCTCGGGGGACAGCTTTCGGTCCATGTCGAAGGGGCTGCCAGGCGCCGCGCGCATCATGAAGAAGGCGAGCGTGACGACGAGGAACAGCGTCGGGATGGCCACGAGGAGTCGGCGGCCTATGAAACGCAACATGGATTTGGGAGCTCGAGGTGGAGGGCCTTTTGACGGCCGGGCGTTGCGAAAGTTTCATCGCCCCCCGATGATGTCAACGAAGGGCCTCCTCCCAGCTTAAGTGAAGTCAGACCATGACCGAATTTCGACGCGTCACCGACCAACTCTCCGTCAGCCCCCAGATCACCCTGGAGGACCTGAAAAGGGCCGCCGACCTGGGTTTCAAGCTGGTGATCAATAACCGCCCCGACGGCGAGGACCCCGCCCAGCCCACCAGTGCGCAGGTCGAGACCGCGGCCAAGGCGGCGGGCCTAGCCTATGCCTACATCCCCGTGCGCGGTGGTCCAACCCAGGACCAAGTGGCGCAGGAGCGGTCGATTCTTGAGAATTCCGAGGGGCCGGTGCTGGCCTTCTGCCGCTCGGGCACCCGGTCGATCATCACCTGGTCGCTGGGCGAGGCCATGGACGGCGCGCGCTCCCGCGACGAACTGGTCGAGCTGGGCCAGCAGGCCGGCTACGACCTGAACGGTGTGTTGCCTGCCTAACCAGGGTAGGAGATGGGAACCCGCACCGCGCCCAGCAGGGCCGGTTCGTCGGGTTCGCAGCTCGCCATGGTGAGAACCAGTTGCGCCGTCATGAGACACATCAGGGCGAAGACCACCCGCTGAAGCCGTTTTGAAACAAACATCGCCGCCCGCGCCGCCATAACCGCCTCACAATCCTGAACTGAGGGGTCACAGCGCAAGGTCGGCGCCGCTGAAGGACACCGAGCTGATGATTCCTTACGTCCGCGAGATCAAGTTCGACTACGGCAAGGTGGACCAGGTCTCTCCCCTGATCCGGCGGGTGGTGGCCAACAATCCCGGCCCCTTCACCTACCTGGGCACCGGCACCTACATCGTCGGCCGTGGCGAGGTCGCCGTGATCGATCCGGGTCCCGACATGGACGACCATCTGGAGGCGATCCTCGCCTCCCTGGAGCCGGGCGAGAAGATCACCCACATCCTGATCACCCACCACCACTCCGACCACTCGCCCCTGGCCGGGCCACTGAAGGCCCGCACGGGCGCGCCGATCTATGGCTGCGCGGTCGCCCACGCCCCCACCGACGACAGCGGCGTGCGGATGGAGGCCGGACACGACCACGACTTCGCCCCCGACATCAGCCTGTGCGGCGGCGGCCAGGTGATCGAAGGGCCAGGCTGGACCATCGAAGCCGTCGCCACCCCGGGCCATACCTCCAACCACATCTGCTACGCCCTGAAGGAAGAGAACGCCCTGTTCTCCGGCGACCACATCATGGGCTGGTCAACGACCGTCATCACCCCGCCGGACGGCGACATGACCGACTACATGGACAGCCTGGACAAGGTGAAGGCCCGCGACTTCTCGGTTTTGTGGCCGACCCACGGCCCGCCGGTCACCGAGGTCGCGCCCTTCATCGACGCCTATATCGCCCACCGCCGGGCCCGCGAGGCCCAGGTGCTGAAGGCGGTCACCGAAGGCCACGGCAAGATTCGCGAGATGGTGCCGGTGCTCTATGCCGACGTCGATCCCAGGCTGCATCCGGCGGCGGCCCGCTCGGTTCTGGGCCACATGATCGACCTGGTGCGGCGGGGGCTGGTGACGACGGACGGAGAGCCCGGGCCGGACAGCGAGTACCGGCCCGCCTAGCTGCGCATCGCGCCGATCAGTTCGGTCACCCGGGCGCAGTTGGCCCCGAAGTCGGCGACGGGGACGCGGCCGATGGCGCGGACATCGATGCGCGAGCCCTGGAGGGTCGGTAGCACCCGGACCACTACGTCGTTCTTCAGGCCGAAGGCGGCGCTGCGGCCGGTGGCCTCGATGCGGCCGGACGCCGGATCGTCGGTGACCAGGGCCAGGCCCGCCGCCTCGACGGCGGCCTTGGCCTGGGCGTAGGCCTGCCCCGGCGCGCGGGCCAGCATCAGGGGCCGGGCGTCGGCGCAGGTCTCGGCGTTGATTTCGGCGATGCGGCGGCCGGCATAGGCGGCGGAATCCATCGGCCGCATCGGGTCGGCCTCCACCATGATCGCCTCGGGACCCCGCTCGCGCATCATCTTCTGCGAGAAGGTCAGCGGCATGGTCCAGTCGGTGGAGACGTCGTTGATCGGCGGGTTGGTCACCTGGGCCTGGCGGGCCCAGATATAGGCCCCGAAGGTCGCGCCGCAAAGGATCAGCACCATCAGGGCGCGGGCCCAGTAGCGGCCGAAGCCTGAGAACAGGGCGATGATGATCCCCAGCAGGCCGGCGGCCACGGCGACCAGGGCCACCTTGGGCGCCCATTCCAGGGCGATGACGCCGAGACCGGTCTTCCAGTCCATCAGGCCGTAGCGGGTGCCCAGCATGCCGGCGCCCACCATGACGGCCGGCGCAAGGGCCACCAGGGTGGCGAGGTTCAGGTAGAAGCCGGCGAACCCGCCGCCCTTGCGCTTGGCGGGCTTGGGCCGGGCGAACGGCAGGGGCTCATCGGCCGGAGACGCGGTGGCCAAGGTCAAGGGCGCGGCGGTTTCGGAGGCGTGGGTCTCGACGGCCGGCTCAGCGTGGAAAGGGTCGAGAGGCTCCGCCGCGGCCTCCACGGCCGGGGTGTCAGTGAGCGTGGGCGTCACCACGGTCAGGCCGGAATAGGTCCCTTCCTGGGTCGGCTTGGCGGCCGGCGACCAGCCGGTGTGGTCGGCCTCGGACTCAGGCGCCGCATGGGTCTCCACGGGTTCAGGATGGACCTCGGCGTGGGCCTCGGGCGCCGCGACATGCTCCGGCTCAGGCTCCGACGCGTAGATCTTGGGCTCTGGCGGGGCGGCCAGTGCGATGGCCGAGGCGGCCGCCGCGACGGCGGTGGGCAGGACGTAGTCGGCCATCCGCTTGCGGATCAGCTTCTTGTCGATCTTGCCGGTAGCGCCGAGCGGGATGTCGTCGACGAAGACCACATCGTCAGGCATCCACCACTTGGCGATCTTCCCCTCCAGGAACCGCAGGAACTCTTCCTTGGTCGCCGTCTGGCCGGGGCGCAGCTTGACCAACAGCAGGGGCCGCTCGTCCCACTTGGGGTGGGGCATGCCGATGACGGCGGCCAGCTCGGCCTTGGGGTGGCCGGCGGCGATGTTCTCGATCTCGATGGTGCTGATCCACTCGCCGCCGGACTTGATGACGTCCTTGGCGCGGTCGGTGATCTGCATGAAGCCGTGCTCGTCTAGGGTGGCGACGTCGCCGGTGTCGAAGAAGCCCTGGTCGTCGAGGATGTGGCCGCCGTCGCCCTTGAAGTACTCGCCCACCACAAACGGGCCCTTCACCAGCAGCTTGCCGAAGGTGTGGCCGTCGCGGGGCAGGTCGTGGCCGGCGTCGTCGGTGAGGCGCAGGTCGATGCCCAGTGGCGGACGGCCCTGCTTCAACTGGAAGCGCAGCTGGTCCTCGTCGCTCATGGCGGCGATCTTGTGGTTCGGGGTCGCCTGGGTGCCGAGCGGCGAGGTCTCGGTCATGCCCCAGGCGTGGGTGACCGCCACGCCGTAGTCGTCGCGGAAGGCGCGCACGATGGCTTCCGGCACAGCCGAGCCGCCGATCACGACGCGCTTCAGGCTGCTGAGCGTCCCGTTGGTGTCGCGCAGGTGGGTCAGCAGCATCTGCCAGACCGTCGGCACGGCCGCGGAGAAGGTGACCTGTTCGCTCTCCAGCAGTTCGTGGATGGAGGCGCCGTCCAGCTTGGACCCCGGCATCACCAGCTTGGCGCCCACGGCCGGCGCGGAGAAGGCCACGCCCCAGGCGTTGGCGTGGAACATCGGCACCACCGGCAGGACGGTGTCCAGCGCCCCGATGCCCAGCACGTCGGCGCCCATGGTGACCAGGGTGTGCAGGAAGTTGGAGCGGTGGGTGTAGAGCACCCCCTTCGGGTTGCCCGTGGTGCCCGAGGTGTAGCAGAGGCCGGCCGGCGAGGTTTCGTCGAAACCGCCCCAGACGGCGTCCTCCGACACCTGGCTCAGCAGGCTCTCATAGGAGTGCGCGCCGGGCAGGTCGGCGGTCATGTGGGCGTCGTCGGTGAAGACGATGATGTGCTGGACGGTGGGGATCTGATCGCGGATTCCGGCCAGGATCGGCAGGAAGGTCAGGTCCGTGAAGATGATCTTATCTTCGGCGTGGTTGATGATGTAGACGAGCTGCTCGGCGAACAGCCGCGGATTGAGGGTGTGGCAGACCGCCCCCATCCCCATGATCCCGTACCAGGCCTCGATGTGGCGGGCGGTGTTCCAGGCGAGGGTCGCGACGCGGTCGCCGGGCTGGACGTTCAGACCCCGCAGCACGTTGGAGACGCGCTTTGCCCGCGCATGGACCTGCGCGTAGGTGGTGCGCACCATGGGGCCTTCGACGGAGCGCGAGACGATCTCGCGGTCACCGTGCCAGGACTTGGCGTGATCGATGATCCGATCGACCGTCAGCGGCCAGTCCTGCATCCTGCCTTGCATCGAAAAGCGTCCTCCACTGGGCCTCTAGGGGGCCGCGCGCCACGCTAGTTTCCGCAAGGCTCCGACGCAACGCCGCGCGCCCCAGACGCGAGGGGTTTGGTTACCGTTTGCGTCAGGCGTGCACAGCCGGCCAGCGTCCCGTGCCGCCGTTGTCGATCAGCAGGCCGGTGAGCGTCCGGTCGGTGTGCTGTGCGCGCCAGGTCAGCATGGCCTGGGCGTGGGCCAGAATGACACCGGTGTCGGTGACCGCGGTTCGCCAGGTGGGGTCGGCGGCCAGGTCGAAACAGAGCCAGGCGCCGTCGCCGAACTGGACATAGGCTGCGGTGTCCGAGCGCAGCACCGCCAGGTTCTGCTGCTCCAGCCGCCGGTCCCAGGGCCAGGCCTGGATCGCCTTGGGGATATTGGAGCCGCGCCAGTCGAACTCCCAGTGGGCGGCGGCGCGCCAGTGCGGCGGGTCCTCGCCCTTCAGGAAGGGGGTGAGCGGCAGGCCGTCGCACTGGTCGGGCACCGGCAGGCCCATGGCCTCGCAGAGGGTGGGCAGGACATCGACGTTCTCCGTGAAGCGGTCGACCACCGTGCCGTGGGCGCGGACCTGGTGCGGGTCCCGGACGATATTGAGTATGTGGTAGCTCTCCTCGAAGAACCCCGACTTCTGGATCAGGCCGTGGTCGCCCAGCTGCTCGCCGTGGTCGGCGGTGACCACGATGAAGGTGTCCTGCCACTGACCCGAGGCTTCGAGCGCGGCCCATAGGCGGCCGAGCTGGTGGTCGACCTCGCTGACCATGCCGAAGTACTGGGCCTGGAGATGGGCCATCGCCGCCGGGTCCTCAGGGGCCCCGATGGCGCGCAGCAGGCCGTCGTGCAGGCGGTGGCGGTCTTCCGACGGCGCGATGGGCGGGGCCATGTCGGCGGGGTCGTACATCGTCGCGAAGTGACCCGCCGCGCCATAGGGCGGGTGCGGGCGAAGCTGGCTGAGGTGCGCGAACCAGGGCCCGTCCTGGGCCGCGATCCAGTCCAGCAGGACGTCGGTGTGATAGGCTGACAGGCTGTGCTCGGCAGGCCGACCAGGCTCGCCGCCGACCGCGGCCTCGTAGTCGTCGGGGACCTCGTGGCCGAGGCTCCGCAGCCAGTCGATCCAGACGCCGGGGTTGTGGGTGGCGAAGTTCAGGCCGACCTCGAAGCCCGGCAGCACGCCCTCCCAGGACTTGAACCGAGGGTCGTCGGGGCCGGTGGTGTCGCGCGGGTCCACCGCCTGGTCGGTGTAGCCAAAGAGCGTGGGCGTATAGCCGGCCCGCCGCGCGGCCTTGGCGACGTTGTCCCAGCGCCGGTCCAGCGGCGTGCCATTGGCCACCACCCGGTGATTGAGCTGGTAGGTCCCGGTGTAGAGACTGGCGCGGCCCGGACTGCAGGGCGCGGCCTGGCTGTAGTGGCGGGCGAAGCGGACGCCTTCGCGGGCCAGCCGGTCCAGGTGCGGCGTCTTCACCACGGGATGGCCGGCGCACGCGAGCGCGTCGCCGCGGAACTGATCGAGGGTGATGAAGAGGATGTTCACCCCCGCACCATGACCGCAGCTTCACCGCGAAGGGAAGCGGAGGTTGTCTGGCGAGCTGAGCGCTCCCCAGCGCTTAGACCATCACGGTGCGGGCGACCTGCGCGCTAGGCGGTGGCGTGGCCGGGGCGTGACGGCGGAACTGGCGGGCGACGCGCTCCAGCACATCGGCGCCGCTGAAAGGCTTGATAAGGCAATCGCGCGCGCCGAGCTTCACCGCCCGCTGGATGTCCTCGGCAGACAGCTTCTTGCCCATCACCAGCACGGGAAAATGGATTCCGTCGCCCCGCGGGTTGAGGGCGCGCAGCACGTCGAAGCCGTCCATCTCCGGCAGGTTCAGCTCCAGCACCATGGCGGCCGGGCGGGCTGTCTTGATGGTCTCCAGGGCGGCGGGGCCCGTGCGAGCGACAAAGGTATGGCAGCCGGCGAGGTCGAAGCGGATCTGCAGCAGTTCCAGCACCGTGCGGTCGACGTCGCAGATCAGGATCCTGCGACCCTGGCTCTCAAGGTTCATCGGGCGTCCCCGTTTCGCATCGCGCCGGCGGCGTCAGAACAGGTCAAGGTCGCCCGCCTCGTCGCCGTC
>JAYVDG010000142.1:0-2463 GCA_043749525.1 Phenylobacterium sp. | reverse complement strand
GCAGGGTGGTCGTCGTTCCACAGGCCGGCCGGGCAGATCAGGGCCAGGCGGGTGACATCGTTGGGCTGGGCCGCGGCCATCTCGGCGGCGATCATGCCACCCATGGAGTGGCCCACAAGGATGGGGTCCTTGAGGCCCAACGCCTCCACCACGTCCCAAGTATGCTGGGTGAAGTCCAGCATGTCGCGGATTTCTCCGCACTCCTCGCTGTCGCCATAGCCGGGGATCAACGGGGCGTAGACGTGGTGCTTTTCGGCCAAGGCGTTGAGGAAGGGATCGTCGGCGGTGACGCCGCCTGCGCCGTGCAGGAAGACGAGGTCGGGGCCAGAGCCGCCTTCGAGATAGCGGACCGGGACGTGCGGGGTTTCAACGGTTTTCAGTTCCATGCTCGCCCCTCCCCTACGCGTAGGTCTTGGCGAGCTCGGCGCTGGTGGGCGCCTCCTTCGGCAGGCTGCCCGAGGTGACCCGCTTGGCCAGCGGGCTGGTCCAGAAGCGGTTATCGTCGTCCCAGTCGGGGAACATGTTGCGCAGCTTGGGCATCACCTTCTCGGCGAACAGCTTGGTGGAATACATGCACTTGTCGGCGGGCATGTTCCCCACGTGCATCAGGCAGAAGATGTTGCCGACGTTCAGCCCCTTGATCAGCTCCTCCATCCGTTGGCGGACGGTCTCCGGCGAGCCGGCGATCACGTGGCCCTGCTCGGTCAGTTCCTTCCAGGTCAGCTGGGTGTAGCCGCCGCGCGGCGGGGCGTATTGCGACAGGGCCCCGGTCTGGATGGTCTTGATGGTCCGATAGCCCGGCGCGTCGGCGAAGCCCGGATAGACGTGCAGGCAGCGATTGTAGAAGTAGCTGACGTGCTCGGAATAGAGCCGCTCGGCCTCCTCGTCGGTGTCGGCCACCAGGATCGTCTGGGCGAAGCCCGCCCGGTAGGGGCTCTTGTCCACCCCCCGCTCGTCGATGCGGCGCCAGTAGCCGTCCATCAGGGCCTGGGCCCGCAGATAGCCGGAGAAGCTGAGGTAGGAGTAGGAGTAGGTGTTGTCGATGCAGAAGTCGTAGGTCTCCACCGAGCCGCCGCCGGGGATGTGGACCGGCGGGTGGGGCGCGTCCTGGATCGGGCGCGGCCAGATGTTGACGTGCCGCAGCTTGTTGTACCGGCCGTTCCAGGCGAAGGGCTCGCGGGTGGTCCAGGCCTTGATGATCAGGTCATGGGCCTCCTGGTACTTCTCCCGCGTCAGGGACGGGATCTGGCCGTAGCAGTAGTTGGTGTCCATGGAGGTCCCCACCGGGAACCCCGCCACCAGACGCCCGCCGGAGATGCAGTCCAGCATGGCGAACTCCTCGGCCACGCGGATCGGCGGATTGTAGAGCGCGATGGAGTTGCCCAGGACCACGATGGCCGCGTCCTTGGTGCGGCGCGCCAGGCCCGCGGCGATGATGTTGGGGCTGGGCATGATGCCGTAGCCGTTCTGGTGGTGCTCATTCACACCGACGCCGTCGAACCCCAGGGTGTCGGCGTATTCCAGCAGGTCCATATAGGTGTTGTAGACCTCATGGCTCTTGGCCGGGTCGAACAGCTTCTGGTCGATATCGACCCAGACCGACCGGTTCTTCTCCCGGAAATCGTCCGGCAGATAGGGCCACGGCATCAGGTTGAACCAGGTGAACTTCATCGGTCGTTTCCTCCGCGCCGCCTCTGTCGGGCGGTCATGTGAACGACGATAACCGCATGAGCCCCGGCGCCAAGCGCTTTGAGGAACTACCCCTTGCAGGCGCGTCCGGTCTTGGCCTCGTGCTCCACCACCGGACGGACGACCTGCGTCCAGAGGACGTAGCCAGCGGGCGTCATGTGCAGGCCGTCGCCGACGAAGATGTCCTTGGGCGCGCCGTTCTCCAGCATGGCCGGGACCACGTCGACATAGTCGAGGTCGCCGCGCATGTCGGCGAGCGCCTTGACCCCGGCATTGGCCTGGCCCTGAGCGGCGAACTGGTCCCAGCGCAGCTTCGAGGGCTTGAGCGCGATGAAGTAGACCTTGGTCTTGCCGAGTCGCTTGTCCTTCAGGTCCAGGAAGGCCTTGAAGTCACTCACGACCTGGGCCGGGGTGCGCCCGGCGTTGATGTCGTTGTCGCCGGCATAGAAGAAGATGGCGCGCGGATGGTAGGGCGTGACCACCTGATCGAAATAGAGGGTGACGTCGGCGATCTGAGAGCCGCCGAAGCCGCGGTTGATGACCGGGTAGGGCGCCATATCCTGATCGAGCGTCTTCCAGAAGCGCACGCTGGAGGAGCCGGTGAACAGGAAGCCGCAGGGCTTGGGGGGGGTGGCCGCGTCCAGCTCTGCGAAGTGGGCGATCTCCGGAGAGAACTTGGTCTCCGACGGCGCGGCGGCAGCGGTTAGCGACAGCAGCGCCAGCGATAGAAACGCCGCGATGGACCTGGACATGAGCTTCTCCCCAATTTCGGGC
>JAYVDG010000141.1:0-6935 GCA_043749525.1 Phenylobacterium sp. | reverse complement strand
GGTCCGACCACTGGGGCGGGCCGAGCTTGCGGTCCAGGCAGAAGAACAGGCCCACCGGCGCGCCGAACAGCTCGCCGTTCTTGGCCAGTTGGCGCAGGCGGGCGGGCTTGTCCTCGCGCGGGATGCCGATCGAGGCGTAGAGGTCCTCGCCGTTCTGGAACCGCCGGGTGCGGAAGGGGTCCCAGAGGCTTGGCGGATAGACGTCGTATTCCGGGGTCTCGCCGAAGGGATTGGCGGCCACCTGAGCCTTGAGTTCGGCCAACGGCGCGCCGGCCAGGGCGTGGACCCGCCAGGGCTGCAGGTTGCCGCCGGAGGGCGCGCGGGCGGCCAGCTCCAGAATCTCGCGGATCACGGCAGCAGAGGGCGTCTCGGGCTTGAAGGCGCGGATGGAGATTCGCTTCGCAACAGCTTCGGTGACGTTCATCTGCGCTCCTCAGGTGCGGTGGCTTGACCGGTTCCTCCGCATCGCTAGCACTGGCACCTTAGGTCAAGGCAAGGACCCGCGCACTTGAGCGACACGACCTCCGGTTCCGACAAGGACGACGGCCTGCGCCTCACGCCGGAGGCGGCGGGCGGCTGGGAGGACCTGGCCAGGTCCTGGGACGACATCTCGATCAACGAAAAGCCCCGCTCGGTGGACGACCGTGGCGACGCCCCGCCCATCGAGATCCTTCAGGACCCGTCGCGCAGGCGCAGCGTCTGGGGCCGGGTGGCGCGAACCGCCGTGACCCTGCTGCTGGTGTTCGGCCTGATAGGGCCGGTGCTGGTGACCGCCGCCTACCGGCTGATCCCGCCGCCGCTCACCTATCTGATGGTGGAGCGGGTGTTCGAGGGCCGCGGCTTTTCCCGCCAATGGCGCTCCCTGGACGAGATCTCCCCGCGCCTGGTGCGCTCGGTGATCGCCGCCGAGGACGCCAAGTTCTGCACCCATCGCGGTTTCGACTTCGGGGCCATGCAGAAGGCGCTAGCCCACAACGAGCGCTCCCGCCGGGTGCGGGGCGGATCGACCATCAGCCAGCAGACCGCCAAGAACGTCTTCCTCTGGCCCGACCGCTCCTATGTCCGCAAAGGCCTGGAGGCCTATTTCACCGTCCTGATCGAGGGGCTGTGGGGCAAGCGGCGGATCATGGAGGTCTATCTCAACAGCGTGGAATGGGGACCCGGCGTCTATGGCGCCCAGGCTGCGGCCCTGAAGAACTTCGGCGTCGACGCCGACCAGCTCACCCCGGCCCAGGCCGCGCGGCTGGCGGCGATCCTGCCCAGCCCGCTGAAATGGCGCGCCGCCGCGCCCGGACCTTACGTGAAACGCCGCTCGGGCCGCATCGACAAGGCGGCCGGGACCGTCCGCCGCGAGGGGATGGCGAGCTGCGTCCTGGGTTGACGGAACAAAATTAGCCCCTCAACTCCTGTCTTAAGCGAAACGAATTCGCAAAAGGGAGATTGATATGCGCGTAGGCGTGCCCCGCGAGATCAAGGCGGATGAGTATCGCGTGGGGCTGACCCCCACGGCGGTCCGCGAATATGTCGTCCATGGCCATGAGGTGCTGGTGGAGACCGGCGCCGGCCAGGGCGCTGGCTATGCCGACGAGGCCTATGTGCGGGCCGGGGCGAAAATCGCCCCTGACGCCGAGGCGGTGTTCGCCGGCAGCCAGCTGATCATCAAGGTCAAGGAGCCCCAGGCCGTCGAGTGGGCGCGGCTGACGCCGGAACACATCCTCTTCACCTATCTGCACCTGGCGCCGGACCCCGCCCAGACCGAGGGCCTGATGGCCTCCGGCGCGGCGGCCATCGCCTACGAGACGGTGACCGACGCCAATGGCGGCCTGCCCCTGCTGGCGCCGATGTCGGAGGTGGCGGGCCGCATCGCGGTGTTCTCCGCCGGCGAGACCCTGCTGAAGCACAATGGCGGCATGGGCCTGCTGCTCTCAGGCGTGCCCGGGGTGCCGCCGGCGCGGATCTGCGTGCTGGGGGGCGGGGTCGTCGGCATGAACGCCGCGCGCATGGCCGCCGGCCTGGGCGCCGAGGTGGTGGTGGTCGAGCGTTCCATCCCCCGGATGCGGGTGCTGGACGACATGTTCCTGGGCCGCATCCTCACCCGCTACTCCACCCTGGACGCGGTGGAGGAGGAGGTGCTGAAGGCCGACGTGGTGATCGGGGCGGTGCTGACCGCCGGGGCCGCGGCCCCGACCCTGGTGCGCCGCGAGCATCTGTCGCGGATGAAGCCGGGCTCAGTGCTGGTGGACGTCTCCATCGACCAGGGCGGCTGTTTCGAAACCTCAAAGCCCACGACCCACGTCCATCCCACCTACACGATCGACGGGGTGGTGCATTACTGCGTCGCCAATATGCCCGGCGCGGCGCCGCGCACCTCGTCGGAGGCCTTGGGCCACGCAACCCTGCCCTTCGGCTTGGCCCTGGCCGACAAGGGGCTTGAGGCGCTGGCGGCCAACAAGCACCTGGCCAAGGGGCTGAACGTGCTCGCGGGCCAGATCACCCACCCGGCGGTGGCGCAGGCCTTGGGCAAGCCGTTCAGTGATCCGTATGGGGCCTGGGCTTAGTGCGCTCCGCCGTAGGATTGGTGGCAGGTCTTGACCCCGGTAGATGGGTTTGTGCTGCAGACAGATCCGCCGCCTGCCGGGCTGGCGCAGGTATAGCAAGGCGGGGGACCTCCTTGCACCACGCCGACGACAGCGCCGCACTTGCAGGCCGCTCCCGCGGCCAGGGACATCTGCGCTGGCGGCAGGGCGCAGGAGGTCGCCGGCGTCCGGCACAGCTTGGATCCGACGCCAAAATTGAAGGGGTAGGCCCAAGCCGAGGTTTGGAGCGCCGTGGCCGCAAGCAAAACCGTTAGCGCCAGAACCCGTTTCATCGCCGGCCATCGCTGGATGGATCTAGCGACGCTAGAGCGCCGGAGGACTAAGGGGAAGTGTCGATAGCGGCGCTCGCCCAATGCGTGACGCTTGCCCCGTTGTCATGCCGCCCAGCGGGCCAGGTCCTGCCGGCCTTGCAGCACCCCCAGCACATCCTCCAACCCAAACGCCGGATCGTCGGCGTGCAAGGCGCTGTAGACGCCGTTGGCGAATGCCAGGTCGGCGGGGGTCTTTACCCGCCAGTCGAGGGCCGACCAGTCGCGCCGGGCCAGGCAGTGGGCCTGGGGATAGCGTTCGGGTTGGCTGCGGATCTGGGCGAGCGGCGAGGTTCCGGCTGCGACAGCCTCATCGGCCTCGGCGGCGGTGCGGGTCAGCGCCTCAGTGGTGACCACCTCGACCTCCAGGCCCTTGGGGAAGCTGCGCTGCACGCGGTTCGACGCGTAGGCCGCCCCGGTGGCGAGCGCCAGACGGATGGTCTCGTTGATGACGCCCGGGTCGACGAAGGGCGAGTCGCCCTTGATGCGCACCACATGGCTGACCGGGCCGGCGGCCTCGACGCAGCGCATGAAGCGGCGGGTGAGATTCTCCGAGGCGCCCCGGAACACGGTCTGGCCGCGGGACACCAGGAAGCTGGCCATGGGGTCGTCGAGCGCCTCGTCGCTGGTGGCGACGATCAGCTTGGAAAGGCAGCGGGCCTGACGGATGCGCTCCACCTGGCGCAGGATCATCGGCTCGCCGCGCAGGGGGGCCATGGCCTTGCCGGGGAGGCGGGGGGAGGTCATCCGGGCTTGGAGGATCGCGAGGATCATGGCGGCAGGCTCCTTTTGAGCCGTGGCCTTGGGCGGCTTGTCTCTAAGCGGCGGCCCAGGCGCGGGGGTCGAGGGCGACCGGATCATCGATCGCCATGTCGTCCCAGTCGAGGTCGGGCGGCGGGCTGGAGGCCGCGGCGATCACCGCGTTCAGCTCGGCCGCGGTGGTGACGCCCACCAGGACGGCGGCGGCTTCGGGTCGGGACAGGGCGAAGCCAAGGGCGGCCTGCAGCGGATCGGACCGGCCCTCGGCGATCAGTCGGCGGGCCCGGGAAATCCGGCTGGCAGCTTCCTTCAGGTGGTTGGGGGCGCGGTCGGCGGGCAGGAACAGCAGGCCCGACAGGAAGATCGAGCGCAGGTGCACCTCGATGCCGATGCCGGTGAGCGCCGCGAGCGTGCCGTCGATCAGCAGACGCTGGTCGAGCAGGGAGGCCGGGGCCTGGATGATGTCGGGACGGAACCGGCGGGCCACGCCCAGCGGGTCGTCGGAGGCGAAGACCGAAACGCCGATCTTCTTGGTGAGGCCTTCATCCTTCAGCGCCTTCAGCCGGTCCCACAGGGCCAGGCCGTGCGGGCCGAACAGGTCGGTGGCCGAGGGCACCAGGATGGCGTCGGCCTGTTCCACGCCCAGACGGCGCAGGGTGGCGCGGGGCCTCGGCCTCCACATAGTCGGGCCCGCGGTCGGCGCGGACGGTGGAGATCGAGATCTTGAAGGGGTTGGGCCGGGGCATGATGTCCCCCAGCACGCTCTCCACCTGGGGAGACCAGCCGGCGACGTCGAAACAGGCCAGGCCGGTGCGCGCGGCGATGTCCAGGATATCGCGCACCTCGGCCTGAGGCGGGCGGCCACGCAGGCTTGCCTGTTCGAGGGCGAACTGGGCGGAACCGAGACCGAGCTTGGAAAGCGGAGACGTCATGAACAACGCTGGTTGCGAGACTTAAGAGTCACCATTTAGGGGGCAAGGCCTAAAGAAGCGGTGTCTGGAACCTTTCACGGGGGTTAAGCTGACCGGGATGAGAGAACCCCTGCCCGAGTGGCCATTGTTCGGCATGGCCGAGGATGTGCGCCCAGCCTTGCGCCAAGCCTCGCAACAAAATCAACCGCTTGCGCTCGCCACCCTGGTGGCGGTGGAGGGCGGAGGCCCTCGGCCGGTGGGGACCCAGATGGTGTTCGCCGACGGGATCGTCTCCGGTTATTTTTCAGGCGGCTGTGTGGAAAGCGATATCGCCGACCATGCCGCCTCCTGCCTGGAGGACGGGGCGCCCCGGCGGCTGGTCTATGGCGAGGGCAGCCCCTGGCCCGACATCCAGCTGCTGTGCGGCGCGCGCATCGAGATCTTCCTGGAGCGGGTTCCGGCCGGCGATCCGGCGCTCTCCGAACTGCTGGCCGCCCAGGCCGAGCGGCGGCCCGCGGTCTGGATCAGCGACGGCTTCAAGCGGCTTTGCGTGGAGCCCGATACGGAAACCGCCTGGGAGGGCGCGATCGCGCGCCAATACGACCCGACCCCGCGCTTGGTGGTGTTCGGCTCCGACCCCACGGCCCTGGCTATCGCCCAGCTGGGCGCCCACAGTGGCTTCGAGACCACGCTCGTCCGGCCCAAGGGCCCGGAGGCCGGGCCCCCGATCGCCGGCGTCGCCTATCAGCGCTCCGAGCCCGACGCAGCCCTGACCGCCATCGGGACCGACGCCTGGACCGCTATCGCCATCGCCACCCATAACCTGGAGACCGATCGCACGGCGCTCGCCGCCGCTCTGCCGTCCCAGGCGGGCTATGTCGGCCTGCTGGGCGCCCGAAAGCGCCTGCCTGAGCGGCTGGCGCCCCTGCGGGCCGCCGGCGTTCCGGAGAGCGTCCTGCTCCGCGTCCACGCCCCCATCGGCTTGGACATCGGCGGCAAGGCGCCCTGGGAGGTCGCCGTCTCGGTGATCGGCGAGGTCATGGCCCTGCGCCATGCGCGCGCGCCGGCGACGCCGCGCGAACCGGTGTCCAAGCGCGACAAGGCCGACGCCTGATTTCGAGGCGCCTGCCGTCGCAGATCGGCGATGACGGACCGTGCCTCTTGGCGGGGCCTGACCGGCCCGGCATGGAGGAGGCATGAAACGTCTCGTCCCCCCCGACTTCGTCGTGCCGCTGCGCCTGGAGACCGGGGACTTTGTCCTGCGGCCGCTGCTGATCACCGACGTGGTGAAGGACTACGACGCGGTGATGACCAGCGTGGCGCGGCTGCGGACCATCTTTTCGCGGCAGACCCGCTGGCCGGAGGGTCTGAGCTTCGAGGACGACCTCATCGACCTCGGCTGGCACCACAAGGAGTTCAAGGTCCGCCGCTCCTTCGCCTAAACGGTGATGTCCCACGACGAGTCCCTCTGCCTGGGCTGCGCCTATATCGAGCCGACGGAGTTGGCGGATTACGACGCCGAGGCCTTCTGCTGGGCGCGCACCAGCCACGCGCAGCTGGATCAGCCGCTCTATCAGGCCTTCAAATCCTGGTTGCAGACCGACTGGCCCTTCGCGGCGGTGGCCTATCCGGGGCGGAGCCTGACCTGGGACGAGGTGGATTCCCTTAAGTCTTAACGGAAACGCCCGTTCCTGGGCGTGCTTTAAGGTTACCCCGACGCCCCCAGGTTGCGCGCGATTGGCGTTGCGAGATACATTCCTAGGTTGCACCGCTCGGCGCTCAAGCCGGTGTGGAAGGGGTCGATGTTTCTTAACGGTGGGTCTGGCAAGGACAAGCTGACGGGCGGCGCGGGCGCCGACACTTTGTATGGCCTGGGCGGCGACGACTCGCTCTCCGGTCTCGGCGGCGAAGACGTCCTGACCGGCGGCGACGGCGCCGACACCCTCTCGGGCGGGGCCAATGACGACTACCTGGTGGGCGGCCTCGGCAACGACCGCATCGACGGCGGCACGGGCAATGACTGGGCCGGCTACGAGGACGCCACCTCGGGCGTGAAGGTCGACCTGGCGCTGACCACCGCGCAGAACACCCTGGGCGCCGGGACCGACCAGCTGGTCTCCATCGAATACGTCTACGGCTCGTCCTACGGCGACACCCTGATGGGCACGTCGGGCTTCAACTACATCTTCGGCGGCGACGGGAACGACCTGCTCCAGGGCCGGGGCGGCTATACGGGCGGCGATCTGCCAGGCCCGAGCCCCGGCCAGGACGTGTTGGACGGCGGGGCGGGCAACGACATGTTCGTGCCCGGCCAGTCCACCGAAGTCATCGTCGCCGGCGGCGAAGGGGTCGACCTGATC
>JAYVDG010000140.1:0-2468 GCA_043749525.1 Phenylobacterium sp. | reverse complement strand
TGCTCGGATGCTGCAGCAGCATGTTGATCAGGGCCGGGGCCAGGAAGGCGTGGCGGATCTTGTGCTGGCCGGTGAGCGCCAGCAGCATAGTCGGATCGACCTCGCGCATGATCACCGTGCGCGCGCCCTGCAACAGGGCCAGCATGCCCAGATTGGCGCCGGCCACATGGAACAGGGGCATGGCCACCAGGACGCCATCGCCGGGCTCGAACTTGGCCCAGACCTTGGTCGCGCCGTCGAAGCAGTGGGCGTAGTTGGTCTCGGTGAGCTGGACGCCCTTTGGCAGGCCGGTGGTGCCGGAGGTGTAGAGTTGGATGACGTCGTCGTCGGGCAGCGCTGTGAGGTGCGGGTCGGTGGCCGGTTGCGTGGAAAACCAGGCGCGGAAGTCTTCGCCGAACACGACGGTGGTCGTGAGGTCAGGCAGGTCGAGGCCGGCCAGCAGATCGGCATAGTCCTGCCCCACCACCAACAGGCGGCAGCCGGCGTCCTTAAGGATGAACTCCACCTCGGGCGGGGCCAGGCGCCAGTTCACCGGGGTCAAACAGACCCGGGCCTTCAGGCAGCCGAACCAGAGGACGAAGAAGTCGTCATTGCCTTTCGACAAGGTCCCGATGCGGTCGCCGGGCTTGGCGCCCGCCGCGATCAGTGCCTGGGCGCATCGCGAGGATAGGGCGTCGAGCTGGGCGTAGGTGGTGGCGCGGCCCTCGAACCACACGGCCTGGGCGTCGGCGCGCACGCGTCCATGATGACGGGCGACGTCGGCCACGCACGAGATGTCCTGGGACATCGATCCTCCCGGCTGGCCGGCCCCTCGAGACGGGGGGCCCGGCGCATCTGAATTCGCACCAGATGGCCGGGATGGCAACGCCGGGTTTGGGGCGCCGCTACGTCAGGCGCTCGCAGCGGGTGGCGGATCGTAGGGGGTGGCCTTGTTCTCAATGATCCAGCGGGCCTCGGCCTCGGAATTTGCCGGCGGCGGGCGCAGGCCCTGGATGGACCAGAGGTCGAAGGGCGTCTCGTCGATGTGGAATTCCCAGTCGAAGCCGCGGTCGCGGATGTAGGGCGCGAGCGCCTCGTCGCAGGCGTTGATCCACCAGGCCTTGGCCTCGGGCGTGGGCAGGGTGCGGGCGATGTGATCAACCCAGATGCGCACGAAGTTATCGGCCGGCTCGCCGCCGACGAAGAAGGAGTCGGCCGGCACAGCCTGGAACACCACGCCCACATAGAACTTGGGCAAGCGGCTGTAGAGGGCGGTGATCGCTTGCGAGAGCGCGTGCTTGTCCTGCACCGAGAAGGCGTTTTCGGGGTGATAGATCTTCCAGAGCGGCATGGGTCTCTCCGTTCTTAATGATGATGATTATCATCATAAATGCGGAGCGTCGGATTGATCAAGCCCCGCGGCGGTCCTATTGATGATGTTCGTAAGCAAAGAAGGGCGAAGCCATGCGGATCAGCCGTGAGCAGGCGCAGGAGAACCACGACAAGGTGGTGGCCACGGCGGGCCGGCTGTTCCGCGAGCGGGGCTTCGACGGGGTGGCTGTGGGCGACCTGATGAAGGCCGCTGGTTTCACCCACGGCGGCTTCTACAACCATTTCAAGTCCAAGGACGAGCTGTCGGCCCAGGCGCTCGACCAGGCCTTCCGGCAGATGGACGAGCACCGGGCTGGGGTGGAGAGCCTGGACGACCTGCTCAGCCAATACCTGTCGGAGGCCGCGCGCCGCGCGCCCGGCAAGACCTGTCCCGCCGCCGCCCTGGCCGGGGACGTGGCGCGGCAAGGCGAGCCGGTGAAACAGGTGTTCGCGCAGGGCTTCGAGCGGATGGTTGCGTCGATGGCGGAGCGTTTGCCCGAGGGACCGGAGGCGCGGGCGCGGGCCATGGCCCTGCTGGCGCGCATGGTCGGCGCACTCGCCCTGGCGAGGGCGATGCCGGAGGATCTGGGTCGGGAGGTGCTGGCCGCAGCGCTGGAGGGCTGCCAGAGAGACGCCGCGCGCGCCTGAGGCGGGGGCGAACCAAAAACCCCCGGAGCCTGGGCCCCGGGGGTCTGGAAGATCAGACTATTCCGCGGCGGGCTTCGGCGCGTAGCCGAGGATCGCCTTGGTTTCCAGGAACTCGTGGAAGCCGAAATCGCCCCACTCGCGCCCGTTGCCGCTCATCTTGTAGCCGCCGAAGGGGGCCATCATGTCGCCGCCGCCGCCATTGATCGAGACCTGGCCGGCGCGCAGCTTCTTGGCCACGTCGCGGGCCTTGGAGAGGTCTTCGGCCTGCACATAGGCGGCCAGGCCGTACTCGGTGTCGTTGCCGACCTCGATGGCCTGATCCAGCGTGTCGTAGCCGAGGATCGACAGCACGGGGCCGAAGATTTCTTCCTTGGCGATGGTCATCTCGCTGGTGACGTTGGCGAAGACGGTGGGCTTCACATAGTAGCCCTTGTCCAGGCCGTCCGGGCGGCCGACGCCGCCGGAGACCA
>JAYVDG010000139.1:0-6949 GCA_043749525.1 Phenylobacterium sp. | reverse complement strand
CCCGCCATGCCCTTCGACACCGAAATCGACGCCGCCGACCGCCCGCTGCTGATCGACAACGTCTGGCGCGCCGGCGGGGGTGGGGAGTGGCTGCCGATCCTCAATCCGGTGGATGAGAGCGTGCTGGGCCGGTTCGCGGTGGCCACCACGGCCGACCTCGACGAGGCCCTGGCCAGCGCCCAGGCCGCCTTCCTGACTTGGCGCGGTATCGGCCCCTTGGCTCGCGCTCAGGTGCTGCGGAACGCCGCGGCCCTGATCCTGGAACGGGCCGATGCGTTGGCCACGGACCTGACCCGCGAACAGGGCAAGCCCTTCGCCCAGGCGCGGATGGAGATCGAGGGCTGCGCGCGGGCCTTCGACTGGGCCGCAGAGGAGGGCCGCCGAACCTATGGTCGCGTGATCCCGTCGAACACCCCGGGCCTGATGTGGACCACGAACCGCTTCCTGGTCGGCCCCGTCGCGGCCTTCACCCCCTGGAACTTCCCCGCCTCCCAGGCCGCCGCCAAGATCGGCAGCGCCATCGCGGCCGGCTGCTCGATCATCCTGAAGGGTCCCGAGGACGCGCCGAGCGGCTGCGTCGGCCTGGCCCAGGCCCTGGTGGACGCCGGCCTGCCGCCGGGCGTCTTCACCCTGGTGTTCGGTCGCCGCCGGAGACCTCCGAGCACCTGATCGCCTCGCCGATCATCCGCAAGGTGTCCTTCACCGGCTCGGCGCCGGTGGGCAAGCACCTGGCGGGCCTGGCCGCGGCGCAGATGAAACCCTGCACCATGGAGCTGGGCGGTCACGCCCCAGTGCTGGTGTTCGGCGATCTCGATCCAGTGGCCGCCGCCAAGACCATGGTCATGGGCAAGTTCCGCAACGCCGGCCAGGTCTGCGTCTCGCCCACCCGCTTCATGATCGCCCAGTCGATCTACGAGCCCTTCGTCGAAGCCTTTGTGGCGGGCGCCAAGGCGCTGGTGGTGGGGAACGGTCTGGATCCGGCCACCGAGATGGGGCCGCTGGCCAACGACCGCCGCCTGGCCTCGGTGGAGGCCATGGTCGCCGACGCGGTCGCCAAGGGCGCGACCCTGCGGACCGGCGGCGAGCGCATCGGCAAGACCGGCTACTTCTACAAGCCGACCGTGCTGACCGACGTGCCGGACACCGCGCGGCTGCTGCAGGACGAACCCTTCGGCCCCATCGCCGTGCTCTCCCCCTTCACCGACCGAGAGGAGGCCATGGCGCGGGCCAATTCCACGCCCTTCGGCCTGGCCGCCTACGCCTTCACCCGCAGCCAGGACGATGCCGCCTTCGTCGCGGGCCGGGTCGAGAGCGGCATCGTCGGGATCAACACCTTCCAGATCGGCGGCGCCGAGGCGCCCTTCGGCGGCGTCAAGGAAAGCGGCTATGGCCGCGAGGCGGCATGGAGGGCATCGACGCCTACCTCACCACCAAGGTGGTGGCCCAGATGCCGGGGTGAGGGCCGACAACCCGAGGCGAGACAGATCATCGGCCGACGGTTTATGAATAGCGCCCAAGCGGGGCGCGCGTGAACCACGAGAGCATCAACACCGTCGATCTCGCCATGGACGCGGCCGGCGAGACCGACGCCGCCGCCGGCGCCCTGCTCGAGGTCCAGGCCCAGCTCACCCGGGCCCAGCTCCGGCAGATCGGCCTGCAGATCCTCAATGATCGCATGCTGCTGGCGACGCGGATCCTGATCGCGCTGGCGGCGGCGATCGCGGCGATCGCCGCCGCCGCGTGGCTGTGGTCCGCCGCCCACGATCGGGGTCTGGTGGTGGAGGAGTTCTCCGCGCCCGCCGATCTCTCGGCCCAGGGGCTCGGCGGCCGCGCGGTCGCCGCCCGGGTGCTGGACAAGCTGATCGCGTTGCAGGAAGCCACGGTCTCCTTCCGGGCTCCGGACAGCTACGCCACCAACTGGGGGCGCGACCTGTCGCTGCAGATCGGCGGCAGCGGCGTCTCTGTCAATCAGCTCGACGCCGCCCTGCGGGACACCCTCGGCGATCGCACCCACATCACCGGTCAGGTCTATCGGCCGGCTCCCGGCAGGGTGACGGTGGCGGCCCGGGCCGGCGCGCGGGCCGCTGTCAGCGTGACCGGCCCCGAGGATCAGATCGAGGCGCTGATCGGTCAGGCCGCCGAGGGCCTCTACGCGCAGACCCAGCCCTACCGATACGCCAACCACCTGCGGAACACCGGGCGCTACGAGGCCGCCATCGCCCTCTTTGGGCGCATGGCCAACCACGGCGCAGCCAGTGAACGGGCCTGGGCCGAGGCGGGGCTGGCCTACACCTATCTCCTGGTGGGCGACGAGCGAGCCGCGACGGCGGCCGGGCGCAAGGCGGTGAAGCTGGACCCCAGCCTGCCCGCGGCCTGGATGAACCTCGCCGCCGCGGACTATGCGCGGGGCGACACCGAGGCCTTCCTGCGGGACAACCGCAAGGCCCTGGAGACCATGCAGGGAAAGCCGCGAGCGGTGGACCCCGCCGTGGCCGCCGCCATGCGGGCCTCCTTGCAGGAGAACATCGCCGCCGACCTGGGCGACTATGCGGGCGCGGCGCGGTATGCCCAGGCCCTCGAGGACCTGTCGCAGGGCCTCACCATTGTCGGAGGCGAGGCGCCCTTCCTGCGGGCCGCCGATCTGGCCGGCGCCAGGGCGGTTCTGGCGGGACTGCCCGAGGCGACCGACGCGTGGATCGTGGTCCAACCCTATCTTTGGACGCCGCGCCTGCCGGGCGTCATGCTGGCCGAGACGACCTCGAACTGGCCTGTCGCCCTCCGCGGCCTGGAGGCCGCCGTGGTCGCCGCGGAGGGCGCCGGCGGCATGGGGCAGATTAAGGCCCGGATCTATCTGCGCCCCTGGCTGGCCTACGCGATGGCGCGTTCCGGAAACATAGTCGGCGCGGAGGCGATGATCCTTCAGACGCCAGGCAACTGCGTGCTGTGCGCGCGAATGGCGGGCCGGATCGCCGATCTCGCCGGCGATCCGGAACGGGCGGCGGCGCGCTTCGCATGGGCCGTCAAGCTGGCCCCGTCCTCGCCCTTCGCCAACGTCGACTGGGCCGACATGCTGCTGCGCCGGGCACATCCCGCCGCTGCCGCGGAAAAGGCCGAGGCGGCGGCGAAGGCTGCGCCGCGCTGGCCCGACGCCCAGCAGGTCTGGGCGCAGGCCCTGGACGCCCAGGGCAAGACCTCACAGGCCTCGGCGCTCCGCGAGAAGGCCAAGTCGCTCTCGCCTCAGCGCCGATAGATCGTCCCGCCCTTCATGACGAAGGTGACGGCCTTGGTGGCCGCGATGTCCTGGGTGGGATCGCCGGTCACCGCGACGAGGTCGGCGAGGTAGCCGGTCCGCACGGCGCCCAGCTTCTCGCCCTGGCCCAGCACCTTGGCGTTGACCGCCGTGGCGGCGGTGAGCGCCTGGACCGGGGTCATGCCCAGCTTGACCATCCAGGCCAGTTCGCGGGCGTTTTCGCCGTGCGGGAAGACGCCCACGTCGCTGCCCGACCCGATGGTGACACCCACCTGCTGGGCCAGGCGGAAGGCGCGCTCGGTGGCCTGCATGGCGGGCGTCGGCGGGGTCTTTCCGGCGACATAGCCGCCGAAGTAGGTGGAGGTGGATTCGCTGGCGGTGAGGGTCGGGACATAGGCCACGCCCTTGGCCTTCATCAGCTTGAAGGCGGCTTCGGTCCCGCCATAGCCGTGCTCGATGGTGTCGACGCCGGCCAGGGTCGCGCGGCGCATGCCCTCGTCGCTGGAGGCGTGGGCGGCGACTGGGCGACCGGAACTGTGGGCGGCGTCGACCAGGACATCCAGTTCGTGCTGGCTGAAGGTGGCCCGCGTCGAGCCGTCGGGTCCGGTGCGGTCGTCGGCATAGACCTTGATCCAGTCGGCGCCCGCCGCCGACTGCTCGCGCACGGCGGTGAGGATCTCAGCCTCGCCGCTGGCCTCCTAGTCGCCCTGGGGCAGGTCCATGTCGGTGCGGAAGCCCTTGCGTGGGCCGTAGGTCCCGGTGGCGACGATGGCGCGCGTGCTGACGAACAGCCGGGGGCCGTTGACGATCCCGTCATTAATCGCCTTCTTCAGGGAGGCGTCGGCGTCTCCCGCGCCCTCGGTGCCCAGGTCGCGCAGGGTGGTGAAGCCCGCCATCAGGGTGGTGGTCGCGTCGCGCCCGGCCCGCAGGGTGCGGTAGGCGGGCGCCTCCTTTAGAACCTGATCGTCCCAAAGGGTCTCGTTGTAGGCGTGCAGAAGCAGGTGGGAGTGCAGCTCGATCAGGCCGGGGATCAGAGTCGTTCCCGGCAGCTTCACCACCTCGGCGGCGGCGGGCCGTGCGATGCCGGCGGCAGGTCCGACGGCGACGATCTTCTCGCCCTCGACCACGACGGCCCAGCCCTTGTGCGGGGTGGCGTCGCCCGCCGACCACACGCCGTCCGGCTCCAGCACATAGCTCGCGGCCTGGGCCGTGCCGGCCGATAGCAGCAGGGCCGCAGCGAGGGTGGCGATGGTCTTCAAGGTCGGCCTCTCCCGAGGCGATGGCGCCCGGGGACGATGCCTTTCACGCCCAGCGTTGTCGCGGGGCTTTTAGCGGGCGGCCTCGGTCTTGGGGGCGGTGGGGAACTCGTTCACGGCCTTGCGCTTGAACGGGTTCTCCTTGTGGATCGGGAAGTCGATTTTCAGCTCGCCCAGGCAGATCTTCTTGCGCAGATGCTTGGCGCCGTTGACGCTGAAGCCGGCCAGATGGTCGCCCGCCACGATACGGTTGTACTTGGCCGGGACCTCGCCGGAGACGAACTGCGGCAGGGGCTCGATCACCGTGTGATAGTCCACCGCGAAGAATAGCGGCATGGAGAAGCGCTCGTTGCCGGTGTTCACCACCCGGTGCTGAGTCGCCTTGAAGCGGCCGTTGGTCCAGCCCTCGATCAGGTCGCCGACATTGACGATGAAGGTACCGGGGATCGGCGGGGCGGCGACCCATTCGTCGGCGGCGTTCATCACCTGCAGGCCGGGTCCGCCCTGGTGCAGGATGGTGAAGCACTCGAAGTCGGAGTGGGCGCCGATGCCCAGGTTGTCGTTGTCCATCGGCCGGTCGTTGGGCGGATAGTGCAGCAGGCGCAGCTGCGACGGCGGCTTCTTTGTCAGCTTGGCGAAGAAGTCCTCGGGCAGGCCCAGCGCCACGGTGAAGGCATGGAACAGGCTGTCGCCCACTGCAGTCACCGCGTCGTAATAGGCCATCACCTCGTCCTGGAACCCGGGTATGAAGTCGGGCCACTGGTTGGGCACCAGCATCAGGTTGCCGGCCAGGAAGTCCGGGTCGGTTTCCGGCAGTTCGATGGACACGTCGAAGGCCGCGTGCAGGCGCGGCTTGGTCAGGTAGTCGTGGTCGGGATTGGGCTCCACCAGGCGGTAGAGCTCGGGGTCGCCGTCCTCGTCCTTGTCGCCGTCCGGGATCCAGCCGCGGGTGCCGGGCGAGTTGGAGATGTGGACCTGCTGCTTCAGGTCCTTGGGCGAATAGTGGAACTGGCGTGAGAGCTCATAGGTGCGCTCGATCATCGCCTCGGGGATGCCGTGGTTCTTGATGTAAAAGAAGCCTACCGTCTCGCAGGCCCGGCCGATCTCGGCGGCGGTGGCCTCCAGCGCCGCGCGGTCTGTCCCGCGCAGGGCCGAGATGTCGATCACGGGAATGGAGGAGAAGGCCAGCAGCTTGGCGCCCATCTCGGCGGTCGCCGGCTCGGCGTCAGGCTGGCGGATCGCGGTTGTCGTCTGGGGGCTCATTCACCGGCTCCTGGCGCATATTGTCAGCGTGACCCTAGGCGCCCCGCGCGGTCTGTAACCTCAAGACTGCGCGAGACCCGGGTTTCGCGGCCATAGTAACACGTTTTGCCCAGGTCGTACTCACCAGGCGCCCTTGCGCTGCTCAGGGTTTTCAAGCGTCACAAGCAAAAACCCCGACCCAGGCCATCGGCCTGAGTCGGGGCGATAGAGCGCCAGTAAGGGGTCTCGCGCTCTAGAAGCTCCGCTCGAAGCGGATGCCGACCCGACGGGGCGGCAGGACGGAGTAGAAGAACCCGCGCTGATAGACATTGCCGCCGCTATCGTCTTTGACGATCTGATTGTAGGCCGGGGTGTTGCGCACGCCGGTCCGCACGAAGGTGTCGAACAGGTTGTCGGCGTAGAGCGTCGCCTTCCACATGTCGGCCACGTACTCGATCTGCATGTTGTGCACGGCATAGGCCGGCAGGGTGACCCCGCCGCCCTTGTTACCGGCCCGGGTCAGGACGTCGCCCGCCGCGGTGACGCCGTAGCCGAAGGCCACGGTGCCGTCGAACATCGGAACCTCGTAGCGGGCATAGATGCTGCCCTGGTCCTGCGGCGAGCCCGGCAGGCGGTCACCCGGCGCGCCGGCGGCGTATTTCAGGGTGCTCTGGAAGCCCGGCGGCGTGATGTAGGGGATCAGGTTCGGGGTCGCTTCCACGAACTCCGTCTGGTTGTGCATGTAGCTGCCGCGCAGGCTGAAGCCCTGGAACAGGTCGGCGGCGAAGTTGACCTCGACCCCCTTCGATTCCGCGTCGCCGCCGTTGATCTTGATAGGCTGTAGGCCGTTGGCGGTGGCGGAGGCCACCTGCGGGCTCTTCCACTGGATGTAGTAGAGGGCCGCGTTCAGGGTCAGGCGCTTGTCGAACCACTGGCTGTGGACACCGAGTTCGTAATTGACCGTCTTGTCTGGCTGGAAGGCCACCTCGTTGGGAAGGGCGCAGACGATCTGGTTGGTGGGCAGGGGGTTGGGGCAGGCGGCGACACCGTTGTCGCTGCCGATCCGGTAACCCTCACTGATGGTCAGGTAGGTCATCACGTCGTCGCTGAACTTGTACGAGGTGTTGAACTTGTAGAGCCAGCCCTTGTCCTTCTGGCCGACTGTGGAATAGCTGACGATCAGCGCGTCCACGGGAGTCCG
>JAYVDG010000138.1:0-2474 GCA_043749525.1 Phenylobacterium sp. | reverse complement strand
CGACTCTGCTCAAGTGGGTGTCGGACGGGGAAGGGGACCTGGTCGTCACCGACGTGATGATGCCCGACGAGAACGTGTTCGACGTACTGCCGCGCATCCGCAAGGAACGACCGAAGCTGCCGGTGATCGTGATGAGCGCGCAGAACACCTTGCTGACCGCCGTCAACGCGGCCGAGGTGGGGGCCTTCGACTACATCTCCAAGCCCTTCGACCTGGACGACATGACCTCGGCCGCCCGTCGCGCCCTGGCCAAGCCCGCGGACTCCGAGGCCTCCAAGGCCCAGGCCCGCGCGGTGCGCGATGAGCGCCTGCCGCTGATCGGCCGCTCGGGTCCCATGCAGGACGTCTACCGCACCATCGCCCGCCTCGTCGGCGCGGACCTCACCGTCCTGATCCTCGGCGAATCCGGCACCGGCAAGGAACTGGTGGCCCGCGCCCTACATGAGATGGGTCGCCGCAAGGACGGCAAGTTCGTGGTCATCAACCTGGCCGCCGTGCCGCGCGAGCGGGTCGAGACCGAGCTGTTTGGCCGTGAGGACGGCGACCATGGCAAGCTGGTGGAGGCTGATGGTGGCACCCTGTTCCTGGACGAGATCGGCGACATGCCGCTGGACGCCCAGACCCGCCTGCTGCGCGTCATCGATGGCTCCGAGCCGGCGCTGAACCCCAAGACCGGCCGCCGGCCCAATGTGCGGATCATCGCCGCCACCAACCGCGACCTGCGCGGCCTGATCCAGCAGGGCCTGTTCCGCGAGGACTTGTTCTTCCGCCTCAACGTCGCGCCGCTGCGCCTGCCGCCGTTGCGTGACCGGGTGGAAGATATCCCGGACCTGGCGCGGGCTTTCCTGCTGCGCGCCAACCGCGAAGGCCTGCCCTCCAAGACCATCGACGCCGCGGCGCTGGAGCGCCTGAAGCTGCACTTCTGGCCGGGCAATGTCCGCGAGCTGGAGAACCTGATCCGCCGCATCTGCGCCCTCTACGCCGAGGAGCTGATCAGCGCCCGCATCGTCGAGCGCGAACTGGCCGACCAGCAGCTGCAGGTCCAGGGGCAGGAGGGTCCGGTGACCCTGGCCACCTTAGTGGAGCGTCACCTCGGCGGTTACTTCGCCGAGCAGCCGGACGGCTTGCCGCCCGCGGGGCTCTATGACCGGGTGCTGGAGGAGATCGAGCGCCCCCTGATCCAGCTCACCCTGACAGCCACGCGCGGCAACCAGGTCCGCGCCGCCGAGATTCTTGGTCTGAACCGCAACACCCTGCGCAAGAAAATCCAGGACCTGGGCGTGGAAATGGCGCGAGGGCGACGCTGACCACCCGCTGCTGACGCGGATGTGAAGCATTCTCGCAACAACCTGTTGAGTCCCGGGCACAGTTCCGCCTAGGGTCACCGGGTTATGGCGTCCCTGACCCACGACGGCGAGAATCCTCAAGCGCCGGCCGCGCGGCTGTGGCGGGCTATACAGTCACGCTATGTGCTCGGCGGCGGCTACGCCCTGGCCCTGCTGCTCACCGGTGTCGCCATCCTGCTGGCCGCCTCTCCGCCGGAGACTGGCCCCCTGGCGCCGGCCAGCAAGAACATCCTGGCGATCCTGGGCTTCAACCTGGTGCTGATCCTGTGCCTGGCCGGGATCATGGGCGCGCGCCTGGTGGCCCTGCTGGACGCCCGCTCCATGGACGCCGGCGCCCGCCTGCACCTGCGGTTCGTGGCGCTGTTCGCCCTGGCCGCCGTGGCGCCGGCCGTGGTGGTGGCCCTGTTCTACGGCGTGCTAGTCAATCGCGGGGTGGAGAACTGGTTCTCCGAGCGGGTCCAGACCGTGGTGGAGAACTCCGCGACGGTGGCCCGATCCTATGTTGAGGACCAGAAGCGCTACATCGGCGATCATGTGACCCTGATGGCGGTTGATTTGAACCGCGCCGCACCGGCCCTGCAATCCAGCCCCATCACCTTCAGCCATTTCCTGGCCTATCAGGCCTCCTACCACGCCTTCCCCGCCGCCTATCTGATCGACCGCGAGGGCCGGGTGTTGGCGCGCGCCGAGGCCGGCGACGCGCCGGCCTATGTCACGCCGCCGGAGAGCAGCTTCAAGGCCGCCGACGAGGGCGACATCTCAGTGCCGGCCTTCGATTCCGCCGACCTGATGCGGGCGGTGTTCAAGCTGTCGGCCTATCCCGACGCCTATCTCTATGTGGCCAGGCCGGTGGAAAAGGGGATCATCAACCACCTGACCGACGCAGACGCCTCCCTGGTCTCCTATCGCGAGGCCGCCCAGAGCCGCCAGCGCATCCAGACGGTGTTCGCGCTCTCCTATGTGGAGACCGCCCTGCTGGTGCTGGTGGGCGCTGTGTGGCTGGGCATGGCCGCGGCCAACGCGATCTCCGGCCCGGTCGGACGCTTGGTGCAGGCGGCGGGCCGGGTGGCCGGCGGTGACCTGACCGCCCGGGTCGATGCTGAGAATGACCCTGATGAGATCGCCGTT
>JAYVDG010000137.1:0-6967 GCA_043749525.1 Phenylobacterium sp. | reverse complement strand
GCAGCCGGTGCAGGACCATGCTGAAACCCTTGGCCACCTCGGCCCGGTCCAGCACCCTGCCGGTGGGCGGGTCGATCCAGGCGTTCAGGCTGCGCGGGCGGCCGTCCGGGCCGGCCGAACCGGGGATACGGCCCACCGCCACAACGGGGTCGCCGGCCTTGTAGGGCCAGCGGATCTGGGTCAGCTGGGCGGCGTCGCCGAAGGCGGTGCGGGCGGCGTCGGCATAGGCCTGGGGCGGCAAGGCGACGGCGGGGCCGCTGACCACGTAGCGTTTCGCCAGCAGCGTTCGGTCCAGGGCGTCGTGCCAGACCAGGACAGACCCCGACAGGCCCAGCGGGATGAAGACCGCCAGCAGGCCGACCCCGATCCACAGGTGGACGTCGAGCCACAGGCGGCGCAGATGGCGCGATAGTGTCATGCGGCCCCTCGAAACGAATCTCGGCAGCTAGAGCCTATGGGCCCCAGCCACAAGCCGTTGGGGCCTAAGTCGTCTATGCGACAGTCCGCCCACTCGCCTCGGAAGCGAATCATGTGAGTCTGTCCACAGAGCGTCGCAACCTTAGCGGCGATCGGTCGTTCCCGTGTGAGGCGTATTCGAAGACCAAGGGACCCCGCCCCATGTCGCTTACCCGTACCGAGCCCAACCCGTTCGACCTGGTCCGGCCCTTCGTGTGGTTGGCGGCGTTCGCGTTCTTCGTGGGCTTCTCGACCTATATGCTGGCCGGGGCCGGAAGCGTCGCCGCCGCCTATTCCCGCACCCACGCCGCCTCGCCGATCGCGTCGCAGCAGATCGACTGGGACAGCCGCAAGGCGATCTAGGCTTTCACCACCACCGTCGCCGTCACCTCGCGGCGGATGGCGAAGCCCAGTGACTCGTACAGGCTGATCGCGCCCAGATTGCTGGCGTAGGAATGCAGGAACGGCGTCTCGCCGCGCGCCACGATGCGCCCGGCCACCACCTGCATCAACCGCCCGGCATAGCCGCGCCCGTGATGATCGGGATGGGCGCAGACGCCGCTGACCTCGGTGAAGCCCTCGGGGCGCATCCGCTCGCCGGCCATGGCCACCAGCCGCCCATCCTGCTTGATCCCCACGAAGGCGCCCAGCCGGTGGGTGGCCTCGAAGAACGGTCCGGGTTCGGTGAGGGTGGCCAGCGCCAGCATCTGCGGGCGTCGGCTTCGGTCAGGTCCTCGAAGGTGAAGTCCGGCTCGCCGGGCTGGGGCCGCTCGGACACCATCTGGGCGCAGATGGCGGCCTTCACGACTGTTACGCCGGGCGGGGGCGTGAAGGGCTCGGCCTCCACCACCCACACAACACCGTCCGTTGGGATCAGGTCGGCCAGGGCCGCCAGGTTCCCTGGCGCCCCGTCGGCGGCCGCGCCGAACACGTTGTAGGGGGCTCGAACCGCAGGGCCCGGTCGTCGCCCAGGGCGAGCGCCCGCTGGCGGGTGCTCAGCGTGCTCCAGACCGGGCGGTCCAGCCGGTGGGCCATCCCTCTAGTGGCCGGTGAAATTGCCGACCCGACGCTCGGACACCGCCTTCACGCCCTCGGCATAGTCGTCGGTGGCCCGCAGGATGGTCTGCTGCTCGTGCTCGTGCATCGTCTGGGCGCGGACGGCGGCGGCCAGGTCGGCGCGCAGGGTCTTGCGGGTGGCGACCACGGCCAGCGGCGCGTTCTCGGCGATCTCCTGGGCCAGGCGCGAGGCCGCGGCACGCAGGTCGGCCAGGGGCGCGATCTCGTCCACCAGGCCCCAGGCGAGCGCGTCCTCCGGCTTCACCCGGCGGCCGGTCAGGAACATCAGGTTGGCGCGGTGCTGGCCGATCAACCGCGGCAGGGTGTGGGTCAGGCCAAAGCCCGGATGGAAGCCCAGCTTGACGAAGTTGGCCGTGAACCGCGCCTCGGGCGCCGCCACCCGGAAGTCGCCCACCAGGGCCAGGCCCAGGCCCGCCCCCACCGCCGCGCCCTGCACGACCACCACGATCGGCGTCTCGATGGAGTAGAGCCGCACGGCCTGGTCATAGAGGCTGCCGATGCCGCCCATGCCCGATCCCGCGATCCCGTCGCTGGCCACCAGGTCGGCGCCGGCGCAGAAGGCCTTGCCCGCCGAGCACAGCACCACGGCCCGGGTCTTGCCGTCGCCGTCGATCGTTTCCAGGGCGTCGGCCAGGTCCTTCATCAACTCCACGGAGACGTGGTTGAAGGGCGGGCGGTCGATCTCCACCGTCGCCACGTGGCCGTCACGGGTGACCTTCAGGTGGTCGTAGCTGCTCATCGTCTGGTTCCCATCAGGTTGCGGGCGACCACCATGCGGTGGACTTCGGAGGGGCCGTCATAGATCCGCATGTTGCGTACCAGCGAGGCCATCAGCTGCAAGGGCATTTCCTTGGTCATGCCCATGGCGCCGAAGCACTGCATGGCGTTGTCGATGACCTCCCAGGCCATCTCGGTGGCGAACACCTTGACCATGGAGATCTCATTGCGCACGTCGCGGCCCTGGTCGAGCTTGGCGGCGCAGTCATAGGTCATCAGCCGGGCGGCGTGGATCTTGATGGCCGCGTCGGCCGCCCACCACTGCACCGCCTGACGGTCCGACAGCGGCTGGCCGAAGGTCACCCGCTGCGGCGCGTATTCGCACATCATGTCCAGCGCCCGCTGGGCCAAGCCGATGCACCAGGCGGCCATCTCCATCCGCCGCGTCCCCAGCCGCACCTGCATGGGCGCGAACCCCTGGCCCTCGGTCCCCAGCAGCTTCCAGCCCGGCACTCGGCAATCCTCCAGGGCCACCTCATAGGTCATGGCCCCGCCGATCATCGGGATCTTGCGCAGCACCTTGAAGCCCGGATTGTCGCCATCGACGAGGAAGGCGCTCATCCCGCCCCGCGCGCCTTTCTCCTTGTCGGTCACCGCCATGACGATGGTGAAGTCGGCCTCCGCCGCCCGGCTTGTCCAGATTTTTCTTCCGTCGATGATCCAGTCATCGCCGTCGCGGACGGCCTTGGTGATCATGCCCGCCGGGTCGGCGCCGGCGCCCGGCTCGGAGATGCCGATGGCGCTGACCGTCTCGCCGCGCACATAGGGGGCGAGATAGGCCTCGCGCTGGCGCTCGGTCACCGTGGCCATCAGCATGCGCAGGTTCGGGCTGTCCGGCGGCAGGGTGTAGGGGGTGACCGTCGAGCCCAGGGCCTCGTTCACCGCCACGAGCGCCACCTGCGGCAGGTCCGAGCCGCCGACATCTTCCGGCGCATCCAGGCCCCAGAGGCCCAGGCGCTTGGAGACCACATCGATCTTCTCGCGCTCCTCCTTGGTGAGGCCCACGCCCTTGCCGGACGCCTCGCGGGCCAGGACGACGCTCTCCAGGGGCATCAGTTCGTCGCGGACGAATTTCTGCGCCAGGTCTTTGAGCATCCGGTGCTCTTCGGAAAGTTCGAAGTCCATGGTTCGCCCTCGGCGCTGTTGATCCGGCCTTTGGCGGATTTAGCCGGGTTGCCGCGCCGGACGGCAAGGGCGCTCTGAAAATTCCACCGGCCGGCGCCCCGGCGTGACCTCTTGCGCCGACCCCGCCTTCAATGATCTTCCAGGGACAAGAGACGACGGGGAGACGGACGTGAGCGACACCAAGCAATTGGCCGAAAAGGCCACCGGGCCCCTGGCGGGCATCCGCATCCTGGACCTGACCAGCGTGGTGTTTGGCGCCTACGCCACCCAGATGCTGGGGGACCAGGGGGCGGAAGTGATCAAGCTGGAGGACCCGGGCTCGGGCCGCGGCGACGGCGGCGATATCATGCGCTGGGCCGGCCACGTGCCGGAGGGGACGCCGCGGGACCTCGGCCCCATCTTCCTGACCATCAACCGCAACAAGCGCTCGGTGCTGATGGACATGCGCGACCCGGCCTCGCGGCCGCTGCTGGAGGCCCTGATCAAGAGCTGCGACGTCTTCGCGGTCTCGGTCCGCTACGAAGGCCTGAAGCGCCTGGGCCTGGCCTATGAGGACGTGAAGGCCCTGCGCCCCGACGTCGTCTATGTCCACGCCTCCGGCTATGGGTCGGACGGCCCCTATGCCGGGGAGCCGGCCTATGACGACTTGATCCAGTCGGCCTCGGGTCTTGCCGACCTGCTGCCCCGCACCGACGGCAATCCCACCCCGCGCATCCTCCCGACCCTGGTGGCCGACAAGGTCTCGGGCCTGTTCATGTGCCAGGCGATCACGGCGGGCCTGCTGCACAAGGAACGCACCGGCCAGGGGCAGTTCATCGAGGTGCCGATGCTGGAATGCGTCACCAGCTTCACCCTGGTGGAGCACCTCTACGACCACACCTTCGAGCCGCCGACCGGCCAGTGGGCCTACCAGCGGGTGGCCAATCCCAACCGCAAACCCTACCAGACCAAGGACGGCTATATCGGCCTGCTGCCCTATACCGACAAACAGTGGGACCAGTTCTTCGCCGCCGCAGGCATGGCCGAGACCTTCGGCAAGGACGCGCGCTTCTCCGACTACGCCACCCGGGCCAAGCACATCGGTGAACTCTATGGCCTGGTGGGTGAGGTCACCCAGACCAAGACCACCCAGGAATGGCTGAATCTGCTGAAGCCGCTGTCCATCCCCATCGTCAAGACCGCGCGGCTGGACGACCTGCCCGACGATCCACACCTGAAGGCGGTGGGCTTCTTCGAGCGCTACGACCACCCGCACGCCGGGCCCTACAACGCCATGAAGCCGCCGGTGAAGTTCACCGGCTCGCCGTCCAACATCCGCCGCCACGCGCCAAGGCTGGGGGAGGACACCGCCGAGGTGACCGCCGAGATGGGCCTCAAGGCCGACTGATGCGGATCGCGGTGGTCGGCAGTTCGGGATCGGGCAAGTCGACCCTGGCCAAGCGGCTGGGCGCCGTTCTGGACCTGCCGGCCATCGAACTGGACACCATCAACTGGCGGCCCGGCTGGAAGGCGCTGAGCACCGACGATCCGCAGGCCTTCAAGGATGAGGTGACCGCCGCCATCGCCGTCGAGGCCTGGGTCACGGACGGCAACTACAGCGCCGTCCTGCCGGTCATCCTGGCGCGCGCCACCCACGTCGTCTGGCTGGACTACGAGCGGCCGATCATCATGTGGCGGGTCATCACCCGCTCGTTCCGGCGGGCCTGGACGAAGCAGGAGTTGTGGCCGGGCACGGGCAACCGCGAGACCTTCGCCCAGTGGCGCGATCCCGACCATCCGGTGCTGTGGGCCTGGCGCACCTTCCACGGCCGCCGGGCGCGCTATGAGGCGGCCTTCGGCGATCCGCGCATAGCCCACCTGGACATCATTCGGTTGCGGCATCCGCGCGAAGCAAGACCGCTGGAGGTCAGGCTGGCGCCAGTTTGATCGGCCTAGAGCATGATCGTTTTAGACGGAACCGCGTAGCGGTCCCGGCTGAAGCTTGAATCATGCTCTCACTTATATCTGGAGCCTGATTCACCGCATCGGCGGAATCGCGAAGCGATTCCACCTCAACGGATCAGGCTCTAGGCGGGGTATGCGCCCTGAACCGGGAACTGCACGGTGAAGCGGGCGCCGGCTGGCGAGGCGGCCCCGAAGTCGAGTTCCCCGCCCAACTGTTTCACCAGGCTGGTGACCACCTTCATGCCCAGGCTCGTTGTCTTGGCCGGGTCGAATCCTGGAGGTAGGCCCGGACCTTGGTCGGAAACCTGCAATCTGTAATTCTCGGCGCCTGCGCGGCCGAAGCTCACCTTGATCTCTCCGGAGCCGTGCTTAGCGGCGTTGGTGACGAGCTCGTTGACCATCAGCCCCAAGGGAATGACCTGGGCGGTGAGGATGACGGCTTCCATCGCCTCGACGTGGATTTTGGATTTGAGAATGTCACCCAGGTCCTTGCACAGGCGCTGTAGGTACTCGCGGCTCTCCACGCTTTCCAGGCCTTCGCTGAGGTAGATGTGCCGATGCACCTGGGCGATGGCGTTCACCCGACTGGCGGCGAAGGCCAGCTGTTCGGCCACCCGTTCGTCGCCGACGCCGCGGCCCTGCAGGGAGAGGAGGCCAGCCACCAGCTGCAGGCTGTTCATCACCCGGTGGTCGATCTCCTTGGCCATCAATCCCGAGCGCTGCAGGGCCAGGTCCTTTTGAACTACTACGTTGGACAGCTCGGCGACGGAGCGCCGGGCCGAGAGCCGGAGTTCCATCTGATCCATGACGACGGAGGCAAGGTCCGAAAGCTGCTCGATCTGGACCTCGGTAACGGATCTCGGCTCGCGGTCTATGACGCACAGGGTGCCGAGGTTGTAGCCGTCGCTAGTCCGCAAGGGGACGCCTACATAGAATCGCAGTCCGAAGTCGCCCGCCACCAGGGGGTTGGCCAGCGACCGGACATCGGTCTTGGCGTCGGTCAGGATCCAGGGGTCGGCGGACATGATGGCCGAGGCGCAGAGCCCAGGCTCTCGGTCGATCTGCTCGGCGTCCAGGCCGTGGTGCGACTTGAACCAGATGCGGTCCTCGTCGACCAGGCTGATGATGGCGATTGGCACGTCGAACAGTCTGGCCGCCACTGCCGTGATCCGGTCAAAGGAGCCGTCGGGGGGAGTGTCGAGGATGTCATAGCGCCGCACAGCGCCTAGTCGCTGGGTTTCGGCGTCTCGGTCGGGCGGTGTGACGATCATGTTTATAGGCGCGCTCAAGGTTTGAACCGTACCACAACGCGGAGACCGCACCGTCGGCTAGCTGACTCAGGCAGAAATCGGTGGGACGCGCGTCCCACCAACCTCCAGCCGGATCAGACCGGCGAGAACACCGGGACGGGCGGGCCGCCTTCGGTGGCCTGGAACTTCACCTTCACCTTCTGGCCGATGGCCAGCTGGGTCAGGTCGCAGTCCACGAAGTTGGTCAGCACCGCCGGGCCCTCGTTGAGGGTGACGTAGCCGATGGCGTAGGGGCCGGTCGGCGAGCGGTGCATGGTGGAGTAGGTGTAGATCACCCC
>JAYVDG010000136.1:0-2478 GCA_043749525.1 Phenylobacterium sp. | reverse complement strand
ACCCCGTCGAGCTGCAGCTTCTGAACCAGCGTCAGCTGGATATCCCCCGTGCCCGGCGGCAGGTCGATGACCAGCACGTCCAGCGGCTCCTCCTCAGTGCCCCAGACGCTGTTCATCAGGGTGCGCAAGGCCGACGAGGCCATCGGCCCGCGCCAGATATTGGCCGTGCCGTCCTCGACGATGAAGCCGATGGACATCACCTTGACGCCCCAGGCCTCCAGCGGGATCAGCCGCTTGTCGTCGTCGAACTCAGGCTCCTCGTGCTTGATGCCCATCATGTGCGGGGCCGAAGGCCCGTAGATGTCGGCGTCCAGCAGTCCAGCCTTCAGGCCCAGGCGCGCGAAGGCCACGGCCAGGTTCACCGAGACCGTGGACTTGCCCACGCCGCCCTTGCCGCTGGCCACCGCGATCACCTTGCCGACGAAGGGCGGGCGCACCGCCTCGTTCATCGGCGAGAGCTTGGCCTGCGGGTCTTCCTGGACGCGCGCGGTCGGGCGCCGCGGGGTGACTTTCAGGCTCGCCTGCGGCCCCGACGTTTCGGCCGTCAGCACCACCTGGGCGGTTCCCACGCCGGCTACCGCCGCCATGGCCCGCTCGGCCGCCTCGCGCACCGGCTTGTAGGTTTCGAGGTCCGCGGCGGGGATTTCCAGCATGAAGGCGACCCGGTCGCCACGGATGGTCAGGCCCCTGACGAGGCCGGCGGTGGTGAGCCCCCTGCCCGTTCGTGGGTCCTGGACGGCGTCCAGCGCGGCCAACAGGGCGGCGCGGTCGGGAACGGGAACTTCGCTCATGGACGCCTTAAGCTTGCTTTGACACCGGTGGGGTCTCATATCCGGTGAGGACTGCGCCGGTTTACACGCGCGCCGCGCCGGACACGACCACAACAAAGCTCAACGCCTCAAGAGCAGAAGCAAAGACAAGCCCGGCACATGCCCTGGAATGACAACGCCAATCCCGGCCCCTGGGGCTCTCCCCCGTCGGGCGACGGTGACGACGGTAAGTCCCCGCCCCCCCCACGCCGCCCCTCCGGCGGCGGCAACGGCGGCGGCCCGCGTCGGCCGGGAGGCCCTGACCTCAACGCCGGCTTCGATCGCCTGCGCCAGCGCATGGGCGGCCTGTTCGGCGGTGGTCGCGGCGGCGTGCAGCCGGGCGCCATCGCGGCGATCGTCGGCGTGGCCTTCGCGCTCTGGGCCGCCTCCGGCTTCTACAAGGTCCAGCCCAACGAAGAGGCCATCGTCACCACCTTCGGCGCCTATTCGCGCGCCGAGACGCCCGGCCTGCACTACCACCTGCCGACCCCCATCGAGCGGGTGGAGAAGGTGGCGGTCACCAGCCTGAACCGTATCGACATCGGCGGCGGCGCCACGGCGGACAGCGACGTGCCGCAGGAAAGCCTGATGCTGACCAGCGACGAGGCCATCGTCGACCTGACCTTCAGCGTCACCTGGCGCGTCTCCGACGCCTCGCGCTACGTCTTCGCGACCCGCAATCCGGACGATGCTGTCAAGTCCGTGGCCGAGAGCGCCATGCGCGAGGTGATCGGCAAGACCCTGCTGGACGCCATCCTCACCAGCGGCCGCGGGCAGGTGCAGCTCTCAACCGCCGACCTGATGCAGAAGACGCTCGACAGCTGGGGCGCCGGCATCCGCGTCGTCGAGGTGCAGATCCGCGGCGCGGTGCCGCCGCAGGAGGTGGTCGCCGCCTTCCGCGACGTGCAGAGCGCCGAACAGGACCGCGACTCCGCCGTCAACGAGGCCGACGCCTACAAGAACCGCGTGGTCAACGAGGCCAAGGGCACCGCCGCCCAGATCGTGCAGTCCGCCCAGGGCTACCGGGAACAGTCCGTCCGCACCGCCACCGGCGACGCGGCCCGCTTCAACTCGATCTACAACGAGTACACGCACTCGCCGCAGGCCACCCGCGACCGCCTCTACCTGGAGACCATGGAGCGCGTCCTCGCCCACTCCAACAAGGTGGTCATCTCCGGAAAGGGCGTGACCGCGCCGGTCATCCTGCCGCCGGACGTCTTCCGGCCACGCACCGCCGCCGCGCCCGCCGCCGTCCCGCCCCCCGTCGCCGCCCCGGCGCCCCAGCGCGGAGCCGCCCAATGAGCCGCTCAACACCCCTGATCGTCTGGGCGATACTGGCCTTCTCGGCCGTGCTGCTGCTGGCCAATTCGCTGTTCGTCGTCGATCAACGCCAGGAGGCCATCGTGGTCCGCCTGGGCGAGCCGATCCGCGTGATCCACGCGCCCGGCCAGCCCGGCGCGGGCCTCAACGTCAAGGTCCCGTTCCTGGAGGACGTGGTCCGCCTGGACCGCCGCAACCAGGCGCTTGAGGCCGACCAGGAAGAGATCGTCGACGGCAATCAGGAGCGCCTGCTGGTCGACGCCTTCCTGCGCTACCGCATCTCCGATCCGCTGCAGTACTATCGGACCCTGCGCGACGAACACACCGCCCAGGACCGGCTGGAGCGGCT
>JAYVDG010000135.1:0-2479 GCA_043749525.1 Phenylobacterium sp. | reverse complement strand
CACGACTCATCTCCCTGCCTTGCGCGGGTCCTATAGCTGAGGCGCTCGTGTTGCGGACAGATTTTCGGCAGGCCGCCCCGAAGAAGACGCGCGGCTCGACGGCGGGGGCGGTCGTGATAGCGTCACCGTCCGACTCCACCCCCGAGGAAATGCCCCATGCGCCTGACCGCCCTGTTCGCCTGCGCCGCCGTCCTATTGGCCACGGGCGCCCAGGCCAAGACCGTGGCCGTCAGGGCCGAGCGTCTGGTGGACGTGGCCAGCGGCAAGGTCACCGAAAAGCCCCTGGTGATCATCACCGACGGCCGCATCACCGCCGTCGGCAAGCAGGGCGACGCCACTCCAGCGGGCGCCGAGACGATCGCCTTGCCCGGCGTGACCCTATTGCCCGGCCTGATCGACATGCACACCCACATCACCTCGTCGCCGCTCTACGGCGGCTACAACTACCTCGAAAAGTCCGACGCCTATTGGGCGGTGCTCTCCACCAAGAACGCCAGGGACACGCTCAACGCCGGCTTCACGACGATCCGTAACGTCGGCTCGGACTTCTATGACGATGTCGGCCTGCGCGAGGCGATCGACGACGGCGTGGCGGTGGGGCCGCGGATCGTGACGGCCACCTACGCCATCGGCGCCACCGGCGGCCATTGCGACTCCACCTTCTTCCCGCCCTCCATGGAACAGCAGGGTCCCGCCGTGATCGACAGTCCCGACGAGGGCCGGCGCATGGTGCGCAAGCTGAAGAAGTACGGCGCCCAGGTGATCAAGATCTGCGCGACCGGCGGGGTCTTCTCCCACGGCGCCGAGCCCGGCGCCAGCAGCTGACCTTCGAGGAGATCAAGGCCATCGTCGACGAGGCCCACATGGCCGACCTGAAGGTCGCCGCCCACGCCCATGGCACGGCGGGGATCAAGGCCGCCATCCTGGCCGGCGTCGACACCATCGAGCACGCCAGCCTGGTGGACGACGAGGGCGTCAAGCTGGCCGTCCAGAAGGGCGCCTACTTCGGCATGGACATCTACAACACCGACTACACGCAGGCCGAGGGCAAGAAGAACGGCGTGCTGGAGGACAACCGGCGCAAGGACCGCGACATCGGCTAGATCCAGCGGCTGAACTACGGCAAGGCCCTGAAGGCCGGGGTGAAGATGATCTTCTCCACCGACGCCGAGGTCTATCCGCACGGCGACAACGCCAAGCAGTTCGCTGTGATGGTGCGTTACGGCGCAACCCCGCTGCAGGCCATCCAGTCGGCCACGGTCACCGCCGCCCAGGCGCTGGGCAGGGTGAACGATGTCGGCCAGGTGAAGGTCGGCGCCTACGGGGACCTGGTAGGCGTCACCGGCGACCCGCTGAAGGACGTCACCGTCCTGGAACACTCCACCTTCGTGATGAAGGGCGGGGAGGTCATCAAGGCGCCCTAGAGGTCCACCTCGGGCAGCACCCGGGCGAAATGGCCCTCGACGGCCTCGTAGCATTCGCACGAGACCCGCTCGAGGCCCTTACGGTCGAGGATCTCCACGCGGCCGCGCAGGGTCTTGATCAGGCCGCGCGCCGCCAGGGACGAGGTGACCGCCGAGACCGTGGTGCGCTGGACGCCCAGCATTTCGGCGAGCGATTCCTGGGTCAGCTGGATGATGTGGTCGCCGGCCCGGTCGTGGGTGGCCAGCAGCCAGCGGGCGCAGCGCTCCTCCACCGAGTGCAGGGCGTTGCAGGCCACCCCCTGCATCATCTGGGCGAGCAGGGCGTCGGCATAGCGCGAGAACAGGTCGCCGAACCGGGCGGAACCCAGCTTGGCCGCCTCCAGGTAGCTCGTGGAGATGCAGAAGGCCGAGCCTGGGACCTGAACCACGGCGCGGCCGAAGGCTGGCTTGTGTCCCTCGCTGACGATGCCGCCCACCGCGCCCTCGCGGCCGATGGTGGCGGCCTCGACCTCGCGGCCGTCACGGGTGACGATCAGCAACGAGATCATGGTCTTGCGGCAGGGGAAATAGGTGGTGTGGACGTCGTCGCCGGGCTCGAACAGCACCTTGCCGCGCGGCAGGGCGACGACCTCCAGGTGCGGCTCCAGCACCTCGAAATCCCGCGTTCCCAGCGCCGCCAGCAGGCGGTTGGCCAGCCTGGGATGCGGCTCATTGATCTGCGGCTTGCGATCCGGCGCGTTGATGACCTTGTTCATCCGACAACTCCCCGACTTCCGACCCGGTAAGAACGCGCATTTTCGCAAATGGCTCCGCTTGTTGGATACCCGACAAAGCGCTGATCAGATCGACCTTGCGACGACTTCCTTCATGATCTCCGAGGTGCCGCCATAGATCCGCTGCACCCGGGCGTCGCGCCAGAGGCGGGCGATAGGGTAGTCGTTCATGTAGCCGGCCCCGCCGTGCAACTGCAGGGCCGCGTCGCAGACCTCCCATTGCAGCTCGGTGTGGAACAGCTTGGCGGCCGAGGCCTCGGCGGCGGTGAGCTCGCCCTTCAG
>JAYVDG010000134.1:0-2482 GCA_043749525.1 Phenylobacterium sp. | reverse complement strand
GCCGCCCCCGCCCAAGGGGCTGGTGTTGATGTTCGACTACGACCTGTCCGCCGTCGTCCGGCTGCTCAACGAGCACGGGGTGGAGGAGATGAACCTCGTCTCCACCCACCACGACGGCCACAACGGGGTGCTGATCCTCGCCCGCCGCGAGGGCCAGCCATGAGCCCCCACCCCGATTTCACCCGCCGGGTCCGCAGCCCGGCCGCCAAGGAAGCCCTCTGATGGTCCAGCTTACCCTGCCGAAGAACTCCCGCGTCCAGAAGGGCCGCCACCATTCGGCCCCGGCCGGGACCGGCAAGACCAAGACCTTCAAGGTCTACCGCTACGACCCCGAGGGGACTGAGAACCCGCGGTGGGACACCTATGACGTGGACGTCGACAACTGCGGCCCCATGGTCCTGGACGTGCTGATCCACATCAAGAACACCATCGACCCGACGCTCGCCTTCCGCCGGTCGTGCCGCGAGGGGGTCTGCGGCTCCTGCGCGATGAACATCGGCGGCCGCAACACCCTGGCCTGCACCCACGGCCACGCCGACGAGCCGGGCCACGAGTGCTCCATCGCCCCCCTGCCCAGCATGCCGGTGGTCAAGGACCTGATCCCCGACCTGACCATGTTCTACGCCCAGTACGCCTCCATCGAGCCCTGGCTGCACACCACCACGCCCGAGCCGCAGAAGGAGTGGATCCAGAGCCCGCAGGACCGCGAGAAGCTGGACGGCCTCTATGAGTGCATCCTCTGCGCCTGCTGCACGACCTCGTGCCCCAGCTACTGGTGGAACGGCGACAAGTACCTCGGCCCCGCCACCCTGCTGCACGCCTACCGCTGGCTGATCGATAGCCGCGACGAGGCCACCGGCGAGCGGCTGGACGCCCTGGAGGATCCCTTCAAGCTCTATCGCTGCCACACCATCATGAACTGCGCCCAGGTGTGTCCGAAGGGCCTGAATCCCGCCAAGGCCATCGCCGAGATCAAGAAGACGCTGGCCGAACGGGTCGTCTGACCATCCGAACTCTGTTCGGTAAGTTGACGCACCCGTCATTTTTCTGCATGGGGCTGTCATGAGTTCAGTGGACGAGCACGTTGTGGTTCTCGGGGCGGGGCATGCCGGCGGCACGCTCGTGGCCCTGTTGCGCCAGTACCGCTTCGCCGGACCCATCACCATGGTGGGAGACGAACCCATCGCGCCGTACCAGCGGCCGCCGCTCTCCAAGGCCTGGCTGAAGGGGGAGGCCGACGAGGACTCCCTGGCGCTGAAGCCCCTGGAATTCTACGCCGAGAACCAGATCGACTTCCGGCCCAACATCTCGGCCACCGCCCTGAAGCGGGCCGACAAGCTTGTCGAGCTCTCCGACGGCTCGACGCTCAGCTACGACATCCTGGTGATCGCCACCGGCATGCGGCCCAACAAGCTGCCCCTGCCGGGCGCCGACCTGAAGGGCGTGCTCTCCCTGCGCTCGGCGGCCGACGCCGAGGAGCTGAAGGGCCACCTCAAGCCCGGCCACCACATCGCGATCATCGGCGGCGGCTATATCGGCCTGGAGGTGGCGGCCTCGGCCCGCGCGCTCGGCGCCGACGCCACCATCCTCGAGCGCGAGCCGCGCATCCTGGCCCGCAGCGCGTGTGAGGTGCTGTCGACCTTCTTCGCCGACTATCACCGCGCCCGCGGCGTCACCTTCGAGCTGGGCGCCCGCATCGACAGCCTGGTGGGCGAGGCCGGCAAGGTCACCGGCGTGAAGATGGCCGACGGCCGCATCATCGCCGCCGACGCGGTGCTGGTGGGCGTGGGCGGCAAGCCCAATGACGAGATCGCCGCCGAGGCCGGTCTGGAGACCGCCCGCGGCGTGGTCGTGGACCTGGAAGCCCGGACCTCTGACCCCGCCATCTTCGCCATCGGCGATTGCAGCCACCGGCCCCTGCCGCACTATGACCGGATGTTCGGGCCCGAGAGCGTGCCCAGCGCGCTGGAACAGGCCAAGCAGGTGGCCGCCGCCATCACCGGCCGCCCGGCGCCGACGCCGGAAGTGCCGTGGAACTGGTCGGACCAGTACGACCTCAAGCTCCAGATCGCCGGCCTGCCCTTCGACGCCGACCACATCCTGGTGCGCGGGGACCCTGCGTCAGGCAAATTCGCCATCTTCCATTTGAAGGGCGATCAGGTTCAATCGGTGGAGGCGGTCAACGCCCCGCCTGAATATATGATGGGCCGTCAGCTTATCGGGAACCGCAAACCGGTCAATCTCGACAGGCTTGCGGACCCATCGGTTTCCATGAAAGAGGTCGCCGCCTAAGGCGGCGAAGGGGAGTAAATGGCCAAGGTCACCTACATCGAGAACAACGGAACCGAACACGTCATAGACGTGAAGGCGGGCCTGACGGTGATGGAGGGCGCGGTGAAGAACAACGTCCCGGGCATCGACGCCGACTGCGGCGGGGCCTGCGCCTGCGCCACCTGCCACGTCTATGTGGACGCCGCCTGGG
>JAYVDG010000133.1:0-2483 GCA_043749525.1 Phenylobacterium sp. | reverse complement strand
TTGCGTCGGGTGATCTCAGTCCACATGTCGTTTTACGTTGATGGCTAGCACCTTCAACAGAATCACAAGTACCTGATTTCACCCAACTTCATTTCGGGTCAGCCTCTAAACATAAGATGGGCGATCACGTCTTATGATTTCGGATCGGTTCGATCCGAAATCATCGTAATCTGTGCGCGGGCCCGGCGTCACCGGCGAGCGCATTGGCCGCCGTCTGCAAACGGTTCAGCAGCCGCTTGAGCAGCGACACTTCGTCGGGCGCCAGGCCCGAGATCAGGGCCGCTTCATAGGCGAGCGCCAGGGGCGCGATCTCGGCGTGCAGGCGTGAGCCCTCCAGGGTCAGGGCCAGGACGTGCGACCGCCCGTCGGCATGGTGGTCGGAGCGTTCCAGCAGCCGGCGCTTGAACAGCCCCTGGGCCGCGCGGCTCACCGTCACCTTGTCCATGCCGGTGCGCGCCACGATGGCGCCCTGGGTCAGGCCGCCATCCTCCGCCAGCACGCAGATCAGCCGCCACTGCGGAATGGTCAGGCCGAACCGGTCCTCATAGGCCCGGGCGATCAGGCCCGAGACCGCGTTGGAGGCCACCGACAACCGGTAGGGCAGATAGGCGTCCAGCTTCAGCCCGGTGGCGGCCGCGGTGTCGCTGGGCTGGGACTGAACGGTCATCCGGCCGCGACCTCCTGTTCGATGGCGCCGAAGATGGAGTGGCGGCGCGCGTCGCGCATTTCAACCCGCACGCGATCTCCGGCCTTGAGGAACGGAGTCCTTGGCGCGCCATGGGCCAGGGTTTCGACGGTCCGCAACTCTGCGAGGCAGGAATAGCCAACACCACCGTCGGCCACTGATTTCCCTGGACCGCCGTCGGGGCCGCGATTCGAGACGGTGCCGGATCCGACGATGGTCCCGGCGCCCAGCGCCCGGGTCTTGGCGGCGTGGGCGATCAGGGTGCCGAAGTCAAAAGTCATGTCGACGCCGGCGTCGGCCTCGCCCAGCGGCTTGCCGTTCAACTCGACCTCGAGCGCGCCGGTCAGCCGGCCGTCGGCCCAGGCGTCGCCCAGGCTGTCGGGGGTGACCGCCACGGGCGAGAAGGACGAGGCAGGCTTGGACTGGAAGAAGCCGAAGTTCTTGGACAGTTCGTCGGGGATCAGGTTCCGCAGTGACACGTCATTGGCCAGCATCACCAGGCGGATGGCGGCCAGCGCCTCCTCCCTGCTCGCGCCCTGCGGCACGTCGCCGGTGATCACCGCGATCTCGCCCTCCAGGTCGCAGCCCCAGGCCTCGTCGGCCAGAGGGATGGGATCGCGCGGCGCCAGGAAGCCGTCGGAGCCGCCCTGGTACATCAGGGGATCGGTCCAGAAGCTGGCCGGCATCTCCACGCCGCGGGCCTTCCGCACCAGTTCGACGTGGTTCACATAGGCCGAGCCGTCCGCCCACTGATAGGCGCGCGGCAGGGGGCTCTCGGCGTCATGCTCATGGAAGCGCACCCGGGGGATCGCGCCGTGGTCCAGGCTCTCGGCCAGGCCCTTCAGCAGGGGCTCGCACCGCTCCCAGTCATCAAGGGCCGCCTGCAGGGTCCGGGCGATATTGGTCGCCTCCACGCACCAGGCCAGGTCGCTGGACACCACCACGAGGCGTCCATCACGCCCCCACTTCAGTGAAGCGAGCTTCATTCCTGGTCTCCCATCATTTCTGTTTTCGTTGAATCGCGGCGCGGGATGACGCGGGTCAGGCGGACCCCACGCTCATAGGCTTCCGGCTGGTAGACGACCACCTCGACGCAGATGTCGCCCTTGGCTTCGTCGAGCCAGAGATAATTTCGCTCAAATTGTGCGGAGCGGCCGGCTGGCGTGAAGCCTTCGTAGGTGTCGCCCCAGGGGGTGACCTGGGACAGGTCCCGCCAGCCCAGCTCACAGGCCCTTGCCAGTTCTTCCTCGGCGGCGTCCGCCAAATCCTGCTGGCGGTCGACGCTGGGCATTCAGATACGCACGTCCATGGGGACGGCGGCGAGCGAGCGCTTGTTGCGGTCGAGGGGGACGTTCACCTAGGCGGTCTTCCAGCTGTCGACATAGGCTTCATTCTCAACCGTCGCGGCGGCCTCGCCAACCTCCAACGGGTCGCGGGTGTCGATCATCACGGCATATTCATCGGTGGCCGGTTTGGGCTGGCTGAGCATGTTCCTCAGCGCCTTGGGGTGCGGGCCGTGGGTGAAGCCGGACGGATGGAAGGTCATCATGCCGGCGTCGATGCCGTCGCGGCTGAAGAAGTCGCCGGCATGGTAGAACAGCACCTCGTCGAAATCGTCGTTGTTGTGGAAGAACGGGACCTTCAACGCCCCCGGATCGGTCTCGAAGGGGCGCGGCGCGAAGGTGCAGACCACGAAGCGGTCGGAGACGAAAGTGGTGTGGACGCTGGGGGGCAGGTGGTAGCGGTGGCTGGCCACCGGCCGCAGGTCCTTCACGTTCAGGCGGACGGGCGCAAGGTC
>JAYVDG010000132.1:0-2483 GCA_043749525.1 Phenylobacterium sp. | reverse complement strand
CTTCCAGCAGATCAGCCGAAAGACTGGTGTCGCGCAAAAGCCGGGCGCGGGCTTCGAGGTCCTGCCTCTCGACGCGCACCTTGTGCAGCTCGCTGAGCTTGGCGGCCAGGGCGGCGTCGCGGGCGTCCGAGGACAGCAGGCCCCGATCGCCTGTGAAGGCGTGGAACCCGAAATAGAATATCAGGAAGGCCAGGGCGGCGGTCGGCAGATAGGGGCGAATACTTGCGAGCACGGGCCTGGAATCAAAAGCGTTTCTGACCCGGCCAATGTCGCGCTTCATGTTTAACATTGCGTTGCGGTCAAGCTTGAGCGGCGTGCGCCAAGCGTCGCATTGGATTGGGTTTATCCGGCTCCGCCCGAGACGGCTCAGGCCGCGACCCCAAAGATCGCCCCCACGCCCGCCGTCAGGGCCATGGCCATGGCGCCCCAGAAGGTCACCCGCGCCACCGCCTTCCAGATCGGCGCGCCGCCGGCCCGTGCGCCCACCCCGCCCAACAGAGCCAGGAAAGCGATGGAAGCGCCGGAGACCGTCGGCACGAGCACCGGCAAGGGCGTGACGATGGCCATGACCAGCGGCAGCGCCGCGCCAGCCGAGAACGTGATCGCCGAGGTGAAGGCCGCCTGCACCGGCCTGGCGGTGGTCATCTCCGAGATGCCGAGTTCATCGCGGGCATGCGCGCCCAGGGCGTCCTTGGCCATCAGTTGCCGGGCGACCTCTCGGGCCAGGCCCGGTTCGACGCCGCGCTCGGCATAGATGCCGGCGAGCTCGGCGAGTTCGGGTTCCGGCTGGGTGGCGAGCTCGCTTCGCTCGCGGGCCAGGTCGGCCCGCTCGGTGTCGGCCTGGGAGCTGACCGACACATACTCCCCCGCGGCCATGGACATGGCGCCGGCCACCAGCCCCGCCACGCCCGCCACCAGGATCTCGCTGCGCCCCTGGGCCGCGGCGGCGACGCCGACGATCAGGCTGGCGGTGGAGACGATGCCGTCATTGGCGCCCAGGACCGCGGCCCGGAGCCAGCCGACCCGTTCGATCAGATGCATCTCGCGATGTGAAGGACTCATCGGATGACCCTGGCGTTGCTGGAAATCCTGCAAACCCCAGTTTGGGTTGCGCCGCCTTGATAAGGCTCAAGGCGACGCGAACCTGACTAGCGGCCCTTGAGGGCGGCGCGGCCGAGATAGACGGCCTGATCGCCGAGTTCTTCCTCGATGCGCAGGAGCTGGTTGTACTTCGCCGTGCGGTCGGACCGGGCCAGCGAGCCGGTCTTGATCTGCCCGCAGTTGGCCGCCACCGACAGGTCGGCGATGGTGGAGTCCTCGGTTTCGCCTGAGCGGTGGCTCATCACCGAGGTGTAGCCGGCGCGGTGGGCCATCTCCACGGCGTCAAGAGTTTCGGACAAGGTCCCGATCTGGTTGACCTTTACGAGGATCGAGTTGGCCAGACCCTTGTCGATGCCCATGGCCAGGCGCTTGGGGTTGGTGACGAACAGGTCGTCGCCGACGATCTGCACCTTGGCGCCCAGCTTGTCGGTGAGCAGATTCCAGCCGTCGAGGTCATCCTCGCTGCAGCCGTCCTCGATGGTGACGATGGGGAACTGGGACACCAGGTTTGCCAGGTAGTCGACCATGCCGGAGGGGTCGAGGGTCTTGCCCTCACCGGCCATCACGTACTTGCCGGCCTTGAAGAACTCGGTGGCGGCCACGTCGAGGCCGAGCACGAAATCACGGCCGGCCTTGTAGCCGGCGGCCTCGCCAGACTTGACGATGAAGGCCAGGGCCTCCTCCGCCGTGGCGATGTTGGGGGCGAAGCCGCCCTCGTCGCCGACATTGGTGTTGTGGCCGGCGGCCTTCAGAGCGCCCTTCAGGCCGTGGAAGATTTCCGCGCCCATGCGCAGGCCCTCGGCGAAGGTGACCGCCCCGGTGGGCAGGATCATGAATTCCTGGATATCGATCGGGTTGTCGGCGTGGGCGCCGCCGTTGATGATGTTCATCATCGGCACGGGCAGGACGCGGGCCGAGACGCCGCCGACATACTTGTAGAGCGGCAGGTCGGCGGCCGTCGCCGCGGCCTTGGCGACCGCCAGGCTGACGCCGAGGATGGCGTTGGCGCCCAGGCGCGACTTGTTGGGGGTGCCGTCGAGTTCGATCAGCAGGGTGTCGAGGCGGCGCTGGTCCTCGGCCTCGAAACCGGAGAGCGCGTCGTAGATCTCGCCGTTGACGGCGTCGACCGCCTGCAGGACGCCCTTGCCGCCGTAGCGGCTCTTGTCGCCGTCACGCTTCTCCACCGCCTCGTGGGCGCCCGTGGAGGCGCCGGAGGGCACGGCGGCGCGGCCGATGGAACCGTCTTCCAGCACCACGTCGACTTCCACCGTCGGGTTGCCACGGCTGTCGAGGATTTCGCGGGCGGTGATGTCGACGATCTCGGTCATGGCAGTCCCCGGTGGGCATTGAGAAAAGGCGCGCGACCCTTAGCCAGCTTCGGC
>JAYVDG010000131.1:0-6987 GCA_043749525.1 Phenylobacterium sp. | reverse complement strand
CGCCCTAGTCCGCCAAGGCCTTGGTGGCCAGTTCGTAGACGTTCTTGGAAAGCCCCTCTGTCGCCGCGATACGCTGGAGCTCGGCCTTCATCAAGGTCCCCAATTTGGGTGTATAGCGCCGCCAGCCGCCCAGGGGTTCCACCAGGCGCGCGGCGGTCATCGGGTTGAACCCGTCGACCGCCAGGATGGTGTCGGCCAGGAAGCGGTAGCCCGAGCCGCTGGGATCATGGAACTGCGCCTGGTTGGCCGCGAAGTTGGAGATCAGCGCGCGCAGACGGTTGGGATTCGTCTGGTCGAAGGCGGGATGCGCCGTCAGGCCCATGACCCGGCCGAGCGCGCCGTCCGAGGGATCGCGGCCCTGCAAGGCGAACCACTTGTCGATCACCAGCGGCTCGGTCTTCCAACGCTCGTAGAAGTCCACGAGGGCTGCGTCGAAGGCCTCGCCGCCCAGCAGCATGAGGGCGTTCAGGCCGCCCATGGCGTCGGTCATGTTGATGGCCGCGCGGTAGTGACCGTCGGCCAGGGTGATGACCTCCGCGCGGGGATTGGCGGCCAGCAAGTCCAGGGCGGCGTTGCGCAGGGCGCGGCGGCCGGCGCTGGCGGCGTCGGGCGAGAACTCCCCCAGTTCCTGCAGGCCGATGTGCAGCCGCTTCAGGTCGTCTTCCAGGTGCAGGGCCAGACGGGTGCGCAGGGCCTCGCGGGCCTCGTGGATGGCGCCGGGGTCGGCGGGCTTCATGGCGAGCGCCAGGTCAGCTTCGGAAGGCAGCGACAGCAGCAGGGCCTTGAAGGCCGGATCGGCCGCCTGGTCGGCCAGGCCGCGGCCCAGGGCCTCGGCGTAGCGTTCCTCGCCCACCTCGTCGGGCCGGCCCGACGCGCGGCTGCTGATCAGGGCGCGGGCCAGATCCTGGCCGGCCTCCCAGCGGTTGAACAGGTCCGGGTCGCCGGCCAGCTGAACGTAGCGGTCCTTGGCCTGGGCGTCGGTCTCCAGGGTGACGGGGGCGGAGAAGCCGCGCAGAGCCGAGACCACAGGGGCGGAGTCCACGCCGGTGAACGTGACACTGGTGGCGTCACCGTTCAGCACCACGACGGTCTCGTCCAGGGCGGTCCCGTCGCGCAGGAAGGCCTGGGTGCGGCCCTCGCCGTCCAGCAGGCCGATGCGGACCGGCAGCGGCAGGGCGCGTTTGGTGGGCTGGCCCGGGGTCGGCGCGGTCGCCTGGGTCAGGTCCAGCTTCAGGATGCGGGTGTCGGAGTCGTAGCTGTGCTTCAGCGTGACGTTCGGCGTGCCGGCCTGTTCGTACCAGGCGAAGAAGTCGGTCAGGTCCTCGCCGGTGACGTCGGCGAAACAGCGGATGAATTCCTCCACCGTGGTGGCGTGGCCGTCCCAACGGTCGAAATAGAGGTCCATGCCCTCGCGGAATTTCTCATCCCCGATCAGGGTCTTGAGCATCCGGATCACCTCCGCGCCCTTCTCGTAGATGGTCGCGGTGTAGAAGTTGTCGATCTTCAGATAGCTGCCCGGACGCACCGGGTGGGACAGCGGGCCCTGGTCCTCGGAGAACTGCCGGGCGCGCAGAGTCTTCACGTCCTTGATCCGCTGGACGGCGGCCCCGCGCATGTCGGCCGAGAAGCTCTGGTCGCGGAAGACCGTCAGGCCTTCCTTCAGGCACAGCTGGAACCAGTCGCGGCAGGTGATGCGGTCGCCGGTCCAGTTGTGGAAGTACTCGTGGGCCACCACGCTCTCGATCCGTTCGTAGTCGAGGTCGGTGGCGGTGGCGGGGTCGGCCAGCAGCAGGGAGGAGTTGAAGATGTTCAGCCCCTTGTTCTCCATGGCTCCGAAGTTGAAGTCGCGCACGGCGACGATCATGAACAGGTCCAGGTCGTATTCGCGGCCGAACACCTCCTCGTCCCACTTTATGGCCCGCTTGAGCGAGTCCATGGCGTAGGCGGCGCGGTCGGACATGCCGGGGTCGACATAGATCTTCAGGTCGACGGTGCGGCCGGTCATGGTGACCAGCTTGTCGGCCAGTTCGTCCAACTCGCCGGCCACGAGGGCGAACAGATAGGCCGGCTTGGGGAAGGGGTCGTTCCAGACGGCGTAGTGACGGCCGTCCGGCATGACGCCGGACTCCATCAGGTTGCCGTTGGAGAGCAGCCGGTGGAACTTCTTGTCGGCCTCCACTCGCACGGTGAAGCGCGACAGCACGTCTGGGCGGTCGGCGAACCAGGTGATCTTGCGGAAGCCCTCGGCCTCGCACTGGGTGCAGAACCGGCCGCCGGACATGTAGAGGCCGTCCAGGGCCTTGTTAGCTTCCGGATCGATTTCCACCTCGGTCTCCAGCACGAAGGTGTCGGGGACGTTTGGGACCGTCAGGTATTCGGCGTCGATGGAGCGCTCGGCCTTGCCCAGAACCTTCCCGTCCACGGCGACGGAGATCGGCTTCAACCGCTCACCGTGCAGCACCAGGGGTTCGGCGTGCTCGCCGTTGCGCCGGATGGTCAGCCTGGCCTTCACCCGCGTGGTGTTGGGCTCGAGGGCGAAGACCAGTTCGGTGGTCTCGATCAGGAAGGCCGGGGGGCGATAGTCGGTCAGGCGGATGGGCTGGGGAGTCTCGGTGCGCATCCCTAGGATTTAGGCGATCCGCGCGCGAAGGGCGAGCTTTGCAGCACTTAAAAGAACCTGTTCGTCCAAGAGAAGCGGTGGGCGCCTATTCGGCCGCCTGGGACGGGGCCTCGGCCATCGGCTCGTCGACGCTGGCGGGAACTTCCTTCAGGTACTGGTCGATCTTCATGGCCTGCTCGGCCAGGCGCTGCAGTTCCGGCGGCGCGCCGGGGGTTTCCTCGATCATCGCCATCAGCCGGCGCGCCACCGACAGCAGACGCGGGCCCGAGGCGATCAGCCGGGCCTGGAACTCGATCTTGTGGGGATCGCGGTCGTATTCCGCGCCCGGCGTGCGCCAGCCGCCCCAGTCATTGGCGTCGGTGACCACCACCGGGTAGCTGCCCGGATAGGGGTGATGACGGCAGTTGTCCGGGGTCTGCCACTTGTTGCGGGCCCGCAACAGCCGCCAGTGGGCGCCGTCCTCGGCCAGGATGTCTTCGCTTTCCTGCTCGGGCTTCAGCTCATGGGCGGCGAAGTCGCGACCCAGACCGACGTCATAGCTGACGCGCACGGGCTCATCGAAGCCGCGGGCCCAGACGGGCACCAGCTTCTCGATGACCGCCCAGGCGCCAACGCTCTCGACCCAGACCCGCTGGTTCTTCTGGAATATCGCCTTGGCCATCGGTACGCCCTTCGAGCTCGCCCACAGGATGCGCATAAGACCCTGAAATCCTTGACGCGAGGTCAATCTTTCCTCGGTCGAGAAGCCGCGTATGTTGACGTCCGAGGAAACTTCAACCGGCCGAAATCGGCGGATGGGCGAGCATGAATTTCGATTTTTCAGACGACCAAAAATTCCTGAAGGGCGAGGCGCGCAAGTTCCTTGAGGCCAATAGCCCGCTCGGCCGCGCCCGCGGCGTGCTGGAGAATGCCGCCAAGGGCTATGACGCCGACCTCTGGAAGGCCGTCGCCGGCCAGGGCTGGCTGGGCGCCGCCATCCCCGAGGACTTCGGCGGCCTGGGTCTGGGACACCTGGAGCTCTGCGTGATCGCCGAGGAACTGGGCCGCGCGGTGGCGCCGATACCCTTCGCCTCGACGGTCTATTTCCTCGCCGAGGCCATCATGTTGGCGGGTAGCGACGAGCAGAAGGCCGACCTGCTGCCCAAGATCGCGGCCGGTGAGATCATCGGCGCCATGGCCACCTCCGAAGGTCCCGGCGCGACGACGGCCGCCACGCTGCAGGCCACCGTCACCGACGGCAAGCTGACCGGCGTGAAGATCCCGGTCACGGACGGCGACATCGCCGACGTCGCCCTGGTGCTGGCCAAGGAGGGCGGTAAGCCTGGCCTCTTCCTGGTGGACCTGGCCGGGGAGGGCGTCGCCCGCGAGGCGGTGAAGACGCTGGATCCCACCCGCGACGCCGCCAAACTGGTCTTCAAGGATGCCCCGGTCCGCCGGATCGGCGCCGCTGGCTCCGGGATCGAGCTGGTGGAGCAGGTCTTTGACCGCGCCGCCGTGCTGATCGCCTTCGAACAGTGCGGCGGCTCCGACCGCTGCCTGGAGATGGCCAAAGACTATGCGCTGGAGCGCTACGCCTTCGGCCGGGTGATCGCCTCGTATCAGGCCATCAAGCACAAGCTGGCCGACATGTACGTCAAGAACGAGCTGGCCCGCTCCAACGCCTATTATGGAGCCTGGGCGCTCAATACCAACGCGCCCGAACTGCCGGTGGCCGCCAGCGCCGCCCGCATCGCGGCGTCCGAGGCCTACTGGTTCTCGTCGAAGGAAAACATCCAGACCCACGGCGGCATCGGCTTCACCTGGGAGATGGACTGCCACCTCTTCTACCGCCGCTCGCGTCAGCTCAGCCTGGTGGCCGGCGCGCCTCGGGTCTGGAAGGAACGCCTCGTCAGCCACCTCGAACGCCGCAACGCGGCGGCCGCCTAAGGGACCTCGGATCATGGATTTCAACGACAGCCCCGACGAAGCCGCCTACCGCCAGCAGGTCCGCGACTGGCTCGAAGCCAACGCCCACAACGCCCGTGTCGGCGGTGACCCGGAGGGTGGCGACGGCATGGCCGCCTCCAAGGCCTGGCAAGCCACCAAGGCCGCCGCCGGCTACGCCTGCATCACCTGGCCCAAGGAATGGGGCGGGCAGGGCGGCACGCCGGTGCAGAATGTCATCTTCAGCCAGGAAGAGGCCAAGTATCCGATCCCCGGCAACCCGTTCCAGATCGGCCTGGGGATGTGCGTCCCCACGGTGATGACCTTCGCCGACGAGGCGACCAAGCAGCGCTTCGTCGGTCCCGCCCTGCGCGGCGAGGAGATCTGGAGCCAGCTGTTCTCCGAACCTTCCGGCGGCTCGGATGTGGCGGGCGCGCGGACCAAGGCCGAGCGTGCGCCGGACGGCTCCGGCGACTGGATCATCTCGGGCCAGAAGGTGTGGACGACGGGCGCTCAGTTCTCGGACTTCGGCATCGTCATCACGCGGACCAGCCCCGACAAGCCCAAGCATAAGGGCCTGACCATGTTCTGGGTCGACATGAAGGATCCGGGCATCGAGGTGAAGCCGATCCATCAGATGTCGGGCGGGTCTGGGTTCAACGAGGTGTTCTTCACCGACGTGCGGGTCAAGGACAGCCAGCGCCTCGGCGCGGTGGACGAGGGCTGGAAGGTCAGCCTGGTGACCCTGATGAACGAGCGGCTGGCGGTAGGCGGTCAGACCGGCGCCGGCTGGCAACAGTTCATGGAGGCGGCGCGCAAGACGCCCGGCCTGGACGGTGGATCGGCCCTGAAGGACGGGGCGCTACGGGAGAAGCTGGCGGACTGGTATGTGCAGGCCGAGGGGCTGAAGCACACCCGAAATCGCACGATGACAGCGCTTTCACGAGGTCAGACGCCGGGGCCGGAGAGTTCGATCGGCAAGATCATCTCGGCGGTGCAGATGCAGGAGCTGGGCAATACCGCCATTGAGATGCTGGACCAGTACGGGATCATCGACGATCCGGAACTGGCCTTGCTGAACGGCGCCTTCCACTTCTCGCTGATGTTCGGGCCGGGCCTGCGGATCGCCGGCGGCACCGACGAGATCCTGCGCAACATCATCGCCGAGCGGGTCCTGGGCCTGCCGGGCGACATCCGGGTCGACAAGGACGTGCCCTTCAAGGACATGCCCACCGGTCGGTAGGTTAGGCGCGCCAGGCCTGGGGCTGGGGCGCGGCCGAGTTCATGACCAGGTCGCCGTAGAGGCGGGTGAGGCCTTCGAAGGTCCGCTCCCAGCTGTGGCGAAGCTCGGCCCGCGCGCGGGCGGCGGCCGACAGGGCGCCGAGGTCACGGGCGAACAGGGCCTCGATGGCCTCGGCAAGGCCGCCGGGGTCGACGTCGTGGGCGAGCTGGCCCACCTCGTTGTCGATCAGCTCGGCGACCCCGCCGCGCGCTGGGCCCACCACCGGCACACCGGCGGCCAGGGCCTCCAGCACCACCAGGCCGAAGGGCTCGTTCTCGTTGGCGTGGACACAGGCGTCGCAGCTGGCGATCAGGGTCGCCAGCGCTACGGGATCGGACTCGTAGTCGAGGCTGATGACGTGGGGCGAGATGCGCACGTCCTTGCCGGCCCCCACCAGGACCAGGTGATAGGGCTCCCCCAGCCGCTCCACGGCGCATACGATGGAGTCGATATTTTTCTCCCGCGCCGGGCGGCCGGCGAAGACCAGGATGCGGGCGTTCCAGGGCAGGCCCAGGCGTTTGCGCAGGGCGCTCGGATCGGCGCGGCGGGGATGGAAGAGCTCGGTGTCGACCCCCAGCATCTGCACGGTGACCTTCTCCACGCCGGCCTCGGCCAGGCGCAGGGCCATGTGGCGGCTTGGCGCCACCACGCGGTCGAAGCGCCGATAGATGTCGGCCCAGCGTTTCATGGCCGGGGCCTGCGCCCAGTCGCCGAAGTGTAGGGCCGCCAGCGCCGCGGCGTCGGTGTGACAGAAGCCCACCACCGGCACGCCGAGCATTTCGCCGGTGTCGAGGGCGGCGTGGCCCGGTACGAAGATGTCGCCGGCCTCCAGGATGTCGGGCTCCAGCATCCGCAGCACCGTCTCCCACTTGGCCGCATTGGCGGGCATCCGGTAGCCGTCGCCGAAGGGCAGGCGGGCGGCGGCCACGGTGACGACGCCGGGCTCGGACGATCCGGTGGTGGCGCCCGGTGTCACCAGGGTGTGGCGGATGTCGGGGCGGCGCTTGGCCAGCCAGGCCTGCTTGGCGTTCAGGTAGCGCTTCACCCCGCCCGAGCGCGGCGCGTACATCATGGTGGTGTCGACCAGGTGGAAACCCACGCGGCCAGGCGCGCCGAAATAGGGCGCCTCGGCGGGGTCAAGGCGGATCAGGTTGTCCTGGTC
>JAYVDG010000130.1:0-6998 GCA_043749525.1 Phenylobacterium sp. | reverse complement strand
CCTGCGTGTCCAAGAACGGCGCGTTCAGCTTCTTCGGCCCGCTGACCAACTACGACCTGGACTACAGCGTCCTGGCCGCCTTCGGCGAACTGCAGGTGCCGATCCGCGACAACCTCAACGCGACGCTCGCCGTCCGCTACGAGAGCTACAGCGGCAATGTCGGGGCCACCACCAACCCGAAGATCGCCATCAAGTGGCAGGCCACCGACTGGCTCGCCTTCCGCGCCTCGGCCGGCTCGACCTTCCGCGCCCCGCCGCAGACCCAGATCGCCCCGGCCTTCACCACCAACCTGGCCTACACCGCCGCGGCCGGTGGCTATCGCGCCTATGACCTCTACGGCGATCCGAACCTACAGCCGGAAAAGGCCAACACCCTCAACCTGGGCGTCATCGTCCAGCATGAGGATTTCCAGGCGACCCTCGACTACTGGAGCTTCGACTTCGCCGGCCCGATCCGCAACGAAAGCGGCTCGGCCATCGTCAACGCCCTGTTCCCGAACGGGACCTCGACGACCCTGCCCAACAACTGCGCCAATCCGGCCTATGCCGGCCTGCGCAACCGGGTCAGCTTCATCGGCGGCGTCTGCCTGCCGGCCACCATCAACCGGGTGAAGATCAACTACGTCAACGGCTCGGACGTGAAGACCACCGGCCTGGACTTCGCCGCTAGCTACAAGTTCCGCGACGTCCTGGACGGCACGGTGGGCGTCGGTCTCGATATGACCTACGTCCTCAACTACGACGTGGCCGCCACCACGATCGAGGGCGTCACCGTCCTGCCGGCGGCGGACTATTCCGGAACCATGGACTATCTGGGCTACGGCTCGCAGCCGAAGTGGAAGGCCACCGCGTTCGCGGAATATACCCGCGGCGACCAGAACCTGCGTTGGACGGTCCGCTACGTCGACGACATGATCGACACCCGCAACGCCACCACCTTCACGGCGGCCAGCCCGCTGGGCAAGAAGATCGACGCCTTCATCACCAACGACCTCAGCTACCGCGTGTTCCTGCCCTGGGACGTGGCGCTGACGGCCTCGGTGATCAACGTGCTAGACACCGAGCCGCCCTTCGCGCGCCTCGACCTCAGCTACGACCCCTTCACCGCCAATCCGCTCGGCCGCTACTTCAAGCTGGGCGTCACAAAAAAGTTCTAGAGATTCTTCCCCCTCGAGAACTTAACTCAGGGGCGGCTCCCTGAAGCACGACAGCCAGAAGTGGATACCGGTTCTGGCGCCCGTCGCGCTTCAAACTAAAATACGCGGAGCGTGATCGGAACCGATCACGCTCTGTGGGGGGCCGCCCCATTTTTATGGATCCTCCCCCAGGCGCGCAGCGCCGATGTGGGGGAGGTGGCGCGCCGCGAAGCGGCGGGTCGGAGGGGGATCGACATAGTCGACACCAACGGCGCACAAACGAGAGTCAAAGCCCCCCTCAGGCGCTTCGCGCCAGCTCCCCCAGGAGGGGAGCATCTTGAGGCTTTCGTGCGCTACAGGTCCTTGCGCATGAACCACCGAGGGAACATCGGCGCCGGCCCGTCGATCTGGCCAAACACCTCAAACCCCAGCCACTCATAGAAGGCCCGCGCCTGGAAGGCGTAGGTGTCGAGCCACAGGTTACGGCAGCCGCGGACTGCCGCCTCGGCCTCCGCCTGGGCCATCAGCTGTGTCCCCAGCCCCTCACCCCGCGCGCCCTCGGGCGTCACCACCAGGCCGATATAGAAGGAGCCCCAGAGCGACAGGGCCCAGAGCCCGCCCAGCACCTCTTCGCTGTCCGGTTCGATGATGGTGAGTGCGAAGGGCAGCCCTTGCGCGTCCCCCACGGTCTTCTGGTTGAAGGCCAGCAGCGGCGCCCAGATGGGCATGTAGGCGTCGTCGGGGCTCGCGGCCCCGCGGATGATCAGATCCATGATTGTCGTCTTTCAGATGATGCGCGCACAGGCGCTCAAGCACGACCCGGAGGGCCACGCGGTCAGGTCGAACGGACTGGAGGCGCGGTCAGACCGCGACGAAACCGATCATCATGCCAGCAGGCTAGCCAACCTCGCCCGCGATGGCGACAGACGATTTCGCTCTTGCCGCGTTCCCTCACGACCCATGGCCCACTCGCGCACCGTCATCTTCGCCGCCCTGGCCGGCAACACCGCCATCGCGGTCACCAAGTTCGCCGCGGCGATCCTCACCGGCTCCAGCGCCATGATGAGCGAGGCGATCCACTCCGTCGTGGACACCGGCAACCAGCTGCTGCTGCTCAACGGCCTGCGCCGCGCGGCCAAGCCCCCCACCGAGCGCCACCCCCTGGGCTACGGCCTGCAGCTCTACTTCTACACCTTCGTGGTGGCCGTCCTGATCTTCGGGGTGGGCGCCATAGTATCGGTGCTGCACGGCGTCGAGCGCATCCGAAACCCCGAGCCCATCGAGAACGCCTGGGTCAACTACGCGGTCCTGGCCTTCGGAGTGATCTTCGAGGGCGCGGTCTGGATCGTGGCGCTGAAGTCCTTCAACGAGGAGCGCGCCGGCCGCGGCTGGGTGGAGGCCGTGAAGTCCAGCAAGGACCCCACCGTCTTCACCGTGCTGTTCGAGGACACCGCCGCCCTGCTGGGCCTGCTCGTGGCCCTGCTGGGCGTCTTCTTCAGCCAGGTGCTGGACATGCCGGTGCTGGACGGCGTGGCCTCGGTGGGCGTCGGCCTGATCCTGGCCGCCACCGCCTTCTTCCTGGCCGCGGAGAGCCAGAGCCTGCTGACCGGCGAGGCCGCCGCCCCCCACACTCGAGCCGAGATCAAGGCCATCGCTGGCGCCCAGCCCGGCGTCGCCCGGGTCAACGAGCTGATCACCATGCACTTCGGCCCCTGCGATATCCTGGTGACCCTCAGCCTCGACTTCGACGACGCCATGCCCGCGGGCGAGGTGGAGCGCACCGTCACCCGCATCGAAAAAGCCATCAAGGCCGCCCACCCCGACGTCACCCGCATCTTCATCGAAGCCCAGAGCTTCGAGGGGCATTGGGGGACAGAGAATCCTTCTCCCCTTGCGGGAGAAGGTGGCCCTACGGAGCAGGGTCGGATGAGGGGTCGATAAACCCTTCAAGCAAACTCATCCACGTCATCCCGGCCGCAGCGAAGCGGAGAGCCGGGACCTAGGGGCGGTGCGCATGGCCCCTGGCTCCCGGATCGGCCTGGCGGCCGTCCGGGATGACGGGAGTTATTTCTGAGAGAAAGGCGCGCCCCCTCATCGGACCGGTCGCTGACCGGCCACCTTCTCCCGCAAAGGGAGAAGGAAACCGCGCCCTATTTCTTCGGCGGGTTGGCGCTCAAATCCATGATCAGCTTGGTCAGCAGGTAAAGCCGCGGCGTCACCGACTTCAGGTCCATGAACTCCTTCTCGGAGTGGAAGCCGCCGCCGACAGGCCCCAGCCCGTCCAGGGCCGGTGTCCCCGCCTCATAGGCCAGCGCCGACTGCGAGGCCCCGCCGTTGCCGCCGGTCCCCAGCTTCAATCCCAGGCCCGCATAGATCGCCTGGGCCCGCACGGCCAGCGCGTCCGTCGCCGGGTTGTTGGCCAGGGGCGGGAACGAGGTTTCCCGGGTCACCGTCACCTTGGTGTCGGGCACCACCGTGGTCTTGGCGGCGGCCTGCAGGGCGGCCTCGACGTCGTCGAACTCGCTCTTCTTGCGGGCCCGCACATTGAGTTGGGCGCGGGCGTCCTCAGGGATGATGTTGTAGCGCGAGCCGGCCTGGATGATCGTCAGGTTCACCGTCAGGCCATCGCCCGAGTGCGGCATGGGCTCCACCGTCGCCAGCTGATGGATCAGCTCGACGGCGGCGTTGCGGCCGTCCTGCGGCGCGACACCGGCGTGGGCCGCGCGGCCCTTGACGTCGATGTTCATGGTCGAGGAGCCCTTGCGCCAGACCGTGATCACGTCGGGGGCGTCGCCGGGCTCCAGGTTCAGCTCCACGTCGTGGGATTTCACCAGCTTGTCGATCAAGGCGCGGGTTCCGGGCGAGCCCCGCTCCTCACTGGTCTCGATCAGGAAGGTGATCTTGGCGAAGTCCTTGAAGCCGAGGTCGTGCAGGATCTGCAGCGCATAAAGCCCCTCGATGACCCCGCCCTTCTCGTCGGCGACGCCGGGGCCCCGGGCGTGGTCGCCCTCGACCGAGTACGACCACTTGGCTGTCGTGCCCGGCCCGAACACCGTGTCGATGTGGCCGATCATCAGGATCTTGGCCTTGCCGGTCCCGGTGAGGGTGGCGACCGTATTCTCGGGCAGGCCGGGGATCTCGGCGGGCGCGGTCTCGATGGTCATGCCCAACGCCTTGAGCCGGGGGATCAGCACGCCCGCCACCTTGCGGCCGCCCTCGATGTCGCCGGTGCCGCTATCGATGTTCACCACCTGCTTCAGCAGATCGAGCTGGGCGTCATGCGCCTTCTGCGCCGCCGCCCACACCTTGACGTCCTTGCCCGCCGCCAGGGCTGGCCCTGAGCTCACCAGCAAGGCGGCTACAGCCGCCATCGCAACCCTCGTCGTACGCATTCCATCACTCCGCAAACCTGTGGCGCGGAGTTTGGCGCTCGGGCGCCCGCGATCAAGCTGAAACCGAGTTTCGGCCAAGCTTACCGCAGCTTAATTTGCCCCCCTCCCAGGCCCCGCCTATCACCGCGCCAGCCCTGGAGACCTTCATGCGTCGTCATCTGCTTGCCGCCGGCGCGGCCCTCATCCTCGCCGCCTGCTTCAATGGCGCGGCGCAAGCCCAGCCCGCCCCGGCGCCTATGGCCGCCGAGGCGGTCCAGCCGCTCGACGCCGCCGAGCGCCGCGACGTCATCGAGAAGCTGGCCAAGACCCTGGAGGCCAACTTCGTCTTCCCCGAGACCGGCGTCCGCTACGCAACCATGCTGCGCGCCAACCTGGCCAGCGGCGCCTATGACGGCCTCACCGATCCCGACGCCTTCGAAACCAGGGTCACCGCCGACCTGCAGACCGTGGCCAAGGACGGCCACCTCCGCCTGGCGACCCAGGCCGCCTTCCAGGCGCCCCGGCGCCGGCCGCCGACATTCCGGTGAGCGCGCGCCCCGCCCCTGGCCCCCGGGGCCTGGAGGAGGCCAAGATGATCGGCGATATCGCCTTCCTGCGCTTCAGCGGCTTCCCGGACGGCCCGGAGACCGGCCAGAAGGCCCGCGCCTTCCTGCTGGCCCACGCCGGCGAGAACAAGGCGGTGATCATCGAAGCCCGCCCGCACCGTGGCGGCGGCCTCGACCCCATGAACACCATGCTGCCCCTCTTCTATTCCAAGTCCACGCACCTGGTGCGCATGGACACCCGCGCCGGCATCGAGGACGAGGGCCCGATGGAAGACGGCCCCACCCTGGTCCGCAATCCTTCGCCGCAGACCCTGGTCAGCCGCGACCACGTGGTGATCCCCGACGCGACCGAGACGCGCCTGCGCAAGGTTCCGATCTACTACCTGACCTCGCGCCGCACCGCCTCGGCCGCGGAGCACCTGGCGCTGGCCTTCAAGCGCACCCACCGCGCCACCCTGGTGGGCGAGACCACCGCCGGCGCTGGCCACTATGGCGGCGTGTTGGACATCGGCGACCGCTTCGCCGCCTTCGTGCCCGTCGGCCGCTCCTACGACCCCGACACCAACTGGGACTGTGAAGGCAAGGGCGTCACCCCCGACGTCGCCGTCCACACCGACCAGGCGTTGGATGAGGCGCTCAACCTCGCCAAGGCCAAGGACGCGCATCCGGGGTAGTCCACCCACCCAACATCCGTCATCCCCGGGCTTGTCCCTGGGACCCATGATCTCCGTCTAGCCGCAGGTCGCGCGGCGACCGCCGCGGATCGTTACTGAATCTCGGAGATCATGGGTGGCCGGACAAGCCCGGCCATGACGATCAAAATGGGGATGAGCGGGGTGACACAAACCCACTCACGACGCCCCCGCGCCTGGTGTTACACTTACCCCACCATGGAAACGCCGCACCTGATCTACTTCGCCGACGCCATGTGCTCGTGGTGCTACGGTTTCTCGCCAGTGATTGCCGACATCCGCAAGACCTTCGGCCGCGCCCTGCCGATCCAGCTGATCATGGGCGGCCTGCGTCCAGGCACGGAAGAGCCGATGACCGACAAGGCCAAGACGGAACTGGCCGGCCACTGGCATCATGTCACCGAGGCCTCGGGCCTGCCCTTCGACCCCGCCGTCCTCGACACCCCGGGCTTCCTCTATGACACCGACCCGGCGGCCCGGGCCGTAGTGTTTGTGCGCCGCCACGATACCGAGCTGGCCCTGACCTTCCTCGGCGACCTGCAGGCCGCCTTCTACGCCCAGAACACCAACATCGCCGATCCCGAGGTCCTGGCCCGCCTGATCACCGAGCGCGACATGGACGGCCAGCGGTTCCTCGACATCTTCGACACCGACGACCTCAAGCACGAGACCTGGCGCGACTACGGCACCTCGCAGCAGGCCGGGGTCACCGGCTTCCCCACCCTGATCGCCGGCCCCATGGAGACCGGCGCCTATGCCGTGGTGACCCGCGGCTACCAGTCGGGCGAGACCGTGGTGCCGACCCTCGAAGCCTGGCTCTCCGGGCCGCTCAACTAGCCATGCAAAGCTTCGACGTCGTGGTGGTGGGCGCCGGCGCCGCCGGGATGATGTGCGCCATCGAGGCCGGCAAGCGCGGCCGTTCGGTGCTGGTGGTGGATCACGCCCAAGCGGCGGGCGAGAAGATCCGCATCTCCGGCGGCGGCCGCTGCAACTTCACCAATATCAACGCCAACCCCACCAACTTCATCGCCTCCAACCCGCGCTTCGCCAAGGGGCCGCTGCGCCGCTATCCGGCCAAGGCCTTCGTCGCGCTCGTCGATAGCTACGGCATCGCCTGGCACGAAAAGACCCTGGGCCAGTTGTTCTGCGACGACAGCGCCAAGGACATCATCGCGATGCTGCTGGCCGAGATGAAGGCCGCCAAGGTGCAGCTGCGCCTGGCCACCGCCGTCG
>JAYVDG010000129.1:0-7021 GCA_043749525.1 Phenylobacterium sp. | reverse complement strand
GTGACCTTGAAGTCCTCGATGGTCTTCAGGACGAGCTCTGAATCCCACTTGTCCATCAGCACAGTCGGCACCCCGTTGGTCAGCGCCCGGCGGACGTCTCCGGCCAGGGGCGCGGCGTGATAGGCGGGGCCGGTGCAGAGGTGGACGTCGGTCTCCCGGTCATAGGTCTTGTCATAGCCCGGCACGACGGCCTGGGGCTTGTGCACCCCCTTCGGCCGGCCCGTGGTGCCCGACGAATAGAGCATGGTGTAGCCGCGGATCGGGTCCTCGATGTCGACGGCGGAGAACGGCGCCAGGACCGCCTCGTAGCTTACGAAGCCCGGCAGGTCGCCGCCGATCGCCACCTTCAGCATCAGGTGCGGGCACTGGTCGGCGGCGGCCTTCGCCGTGGCCACATCGGCGTCGGCGAACAGGACCTTGGCCTCGCAGTTGTCGATGATGTAGGCGATCTCGTCGGCGGTCAGGTGCCAGTTCACGGGGCTCATCCGCACGCCCACCCGCAGGGCGGCGAACAACACGTCGGCGAATTCCACCCGGTTCGAACAGAGCAGGGCGATGGAGTCCCCCGGCCCCAGTCCCTGCGCCCGCAGCAGGCGCGCGATGCGGTTGGCGTTGGCGTTGAGGTCGCCGAAGGTCCGCGTGCGGCCGTTCAGTTCGTGGACCGCCACCTTGTCGGGCTGCAGCTGCGCCCAGACGGCTGGGGCCATGCCCGCATCGATCGCCGCGTTCAGACGCGCTTCAAGATCGCCAACCGAAGCCTGGCTCATATCTCTCTCCCCGTCCGGCTTTGAGCAGCCGGCTCCGAGACATCTTCGGAAACCCGCCGTGCTGACGCAACGGCAATCCTCACTGGGCCACGCGGAAGTGGTCTTGGCCGCAACCTGCCGTTGGGTAGAAACCGGCGCCGCCCGGCAAAACCTGCCCCGGCGCGGCGTGCTCTCAGGAAGATCAACTATCTGATTCAACAGAATAAAGTCCGGATCTGGAGGGGAGGCACAGCCCTTGCACATACGGTTAACGGGCGCGAGTTGGCGTCCGCGTGAAGGCCCGCATGGACCACCGGTTCGCCAGTGATGATCTGACCGCCCGCCCGGGTGCGTCTCATCCTGTCCGGTCGTCGGGGTCGGCGCGGTGATCTCGCCTATCACCTCCTATTCCCCGGCCCAGATCGCCGGCCTGTCGCGGCAGGAGCTGGAGTCCCTGACGCGAGCCGACATGGCCGCGCTGAACTTCAGCCAGATCGGCGCGCTCACCACCACCGAGATCGAGTCCCTGGCCGGCACCCAGCTGCAGGCGCTGTCCACCAAGCAGGTCACCGCCCTGGCGGCCACCCAGATCCGGGCGCTCACCACCAGCCAGATCGTGTTCAGCGCCGCCCAGCTCGCGGCCTTCAACGCCACCCAGGTCCAGGGCTTTGAGCCTGAGGACATCGCCGCCCTCACCACGACCCAGATCAAGGGCCTCACCGCCCGTGAACTGACGGCGATGACCTCGCATCAGATCGACGCCTTCTCCGCGACCCAGATCGCCGCGATGAGCGCCACCCAGATCAAGGGCTTCACCGCCACCGAGGTCGCGGGCCTGGACAGCGAACAGTTCGGCGCGTTGAGCGCAGGCCAGATCGGAGCGCTCACCCCCACCCAGATCAAGGCGCTGAGTCCCGACCAGGTCACCGCCCTGACCACTACCCAGATCAAGAGCCTCACCGCCGCCGAGGTCGCGGTGATGAGCTCGACCCAGGTCGGCGCCCTGACGACGGAACAGCTCCCGGCCCTGTCGGCGGGCGGCTTCCAGGGCCTCACCGCCGCCAACATCGCCCGCCTCAGCGGCGGACAGCTGGCCGCCCTCACCCCGACCCAGATCAGCCGCCTGTCGATACAACAGGTCCGTGGCCTGACCGCCGACCAGGTCTCGGGCCTGGCTGACACCCAGCTGGCCGCCCTGACCGGCGCCGGCATGGGGAGCCTCACCACCGCCCAGGTGGCCGCCTTCACCCAGGATCAGGTCGCCGCCCTCAGCACCACCCAGATCAAGGGCATGACCTCGGCCGGCGTCGGGGCCCTCTCGGTCGAACAGATCGACGCGCTTTCGACCACCCAGATCGCGGTCCTAACGGCCACCCAGATCAAAGGCTTCGACGCCACCGACACCGCCTCCCTCGACGCGGCCCAGCTGGGCGCCATGAGCGCGGTCCAGATCGGGGCCTTCACGGCCACCCAGATCCGCGCGCTCAGCGAGAAGCAGATCGCCTCCCTGGACACCACCCAGGTCAAGGGGCTCACCGCCGCCGAACTGACGGCGATGACCTCCACCCAGATCGGCGCGCTGACGGTCACCCAGTTGCCGCAACTGACCGTGGCAGGCCTGTCGGGCCTGACCGCCGCCAACATGGCGGGCCTCAGCGCCCAGCAGCTGGGCGCCCTGAGCGCCGCCCAGATCGGCCGGCTGTCGGCCATGCAGGTCAGGGGCCTGACCGCCACCCAGATCCCGGGGCTTGCCGACACCCAGCTTACGGCGCTCACCCCCAGCGGCATGGCCGGCCTGACCACGACCCAGGTGGCGGCGTTCACGCCGACCCAGATCGCGGCCCTGACCACCGCCCAGATCAAGGGCGTGCCCGCCGCCAGCATCAGCGCCCTGACCGAGACCCAGATCGAGGCCCTGTCGGTGAGCCAGGTCGCGGCCCTGACCGCCACCCAGATCCGGGGGTTCACCGCCACCGAGGCCGGCGCCTTGAACGCCAGCCAGCTGGCGGCGCTCACCAACGTCCAGGTCGCGGCCCTGTCGGCCTCGGCCATCGGCGGCCTGACAACCACCGACGTCGCGGCGCTGACCACCACCCAGGTGCGGGCTCTGACCACGGCCCAGATCGGCGCGCTGTCCACCACCCAGGCGGCCAGCCTGCAGGCGACACAGCTCGCGGCGCTCAGCGCCCTGCAGATCAAGGGTATCGCCGCGTCGGACCTGGCGGTGTTGTCAGCCGATCAGGTCGCGGCGTTCTCCAGCACCCAGTTCGCGGCCCTGGCCGCGGGCCAGATCCAGGCCCTGACCAGCACCCAGGTGGCGGGCCTCAGCACCACCCAGCTCGCCGGCATGGCGGCCAGCCAGGTCGCCGCCTTCACCGGCGCCCAGATCGACGCCTTGGCGGTAACCCAGCTCGCAAGCTTCACGGCGGGCGCCTTGACCGGCCTGACCGCCACCAACATCGGCAAGCTGCGCACCGATCAGCTCACGGGCCTCACCACCACCCAGGTGGCCCGGCTGTCGGCCTCCCAGCTCCAGGGGCTGGGGGACACCCAGATCGCCGCCCTGGCCGACACCCAGCTCACGGCCCTCACCGCCGCTGAACTGGCCGCCCTGACCGGAACCCAGGTCACGGCCTTCACCCAGCACCAGATTTCGGCGCTCACCACCACCCAGATTCGGGGCCTGACCGCCACCAGCCTGGGGTCCCTGACGCCGGAGCAACTGGGCGCCCTGGCCACCACCCAGCTCAGCGCCCTGACGACGGCCCAGATCAAGGGCTTGACCACCGCCGCCGCCGCCGCCCTCACGACCGACCAGTTCGCGGCCCTGTCGGAGACCCAGGTGTCGGCCCTGTCGGCCGCTGTGATCGGCGGCCTGACCCTCGACGAGGTCGCTGGCCTGACCACCAGCCAGATCGGCAGCCTCACCACCGCCCAGGTGGGCGCCCTTACGGACGACCAGGTCACGGTTCTCTCCACCAGCCAGCTCAGCGCGCTCGGCGCGACCCAGATGAAGGGCCTGACCACAGCGGCCCTGGCGGCCCTGACCGCCAGCCAGTTCGCCACCTTCTCCTCAACCCAGATGGCCGCGCTGACCGCAAACCAGATCAAGGGCTTCACCGCCGACGAGATCAACGACATGACCGCCGATCAGCTCGCGGGCCTCACGGCCGCGCAGATGACCGGCCTCTCGGCCACGGCGATGGAAGCGCTGACACCCACCGATGTCGCGGCGCTCACCGCGACCCAGATCAAGGGCCTGTCGGCCACGACGCTGGCGGCCTTCTCCTCCGAACAACTCGGCGCGCTGTCGACCACCCAGATCCAGGGGCTCAGCGTCGCCCAGATCCGGGCCCTCACCGAAGAGCAGGCCCAGGCCCTGACGACGGCCCAGATCGCCGCCCTGCAGACCACCCAGGTGGCGGCGATCAGCCCCACCGCCATCGCCGGCCTGGCGCCGGAGGACATCGCGGGCCTGGCGTCGACTCAGGTTGGCGCCCTGGTGGCCGCCCAGATCGAGGCGCTGTCGGGCGATCAGGTCGAGGCCCTGACCACCACCCAGATCGGCAGCCTCACCGCCCTGCAGCTCAAGGGTCTCACCGCCACCTCCGTCGGCGCGCTCAGCATCGCCCAGTTCGCCGCCCTCTCGGCGACCCAGATCGGATCCCTGACCTCGGCGGCCATCGGCGGCCTGAGCACGGAGCAGGTCGGCGCTCTGACCTCCACCCAGCTCGACGCCTTCAAGACCACCGAGATCGCCGGCCTCACCGACACCCAGATCGGCGCCATGAGCGGCGCCCAGGTGGCCAGCCTTGAGGCCAGCCAGATCGGGGCGCTGACCGCCACGGCCATGAAAGGCCTCAGCGCGGGTGAGATCGGCGCCCTGACCACCACGCAGCTCACGGCCTTGACCGCCACCCAACTCGCGGCCCTGTCGGCCGACCAGGTCAAGGGCTTCTCGGCGACGCAGCTGGCGACCCTGACGACCAAGCAGATGGCGGGGCTCAACGCCACCAATCTGGGCTCGCTCACCAACGAACAGATCCTGGCCCTGACCCCGTCCCAGGTCGCGGCCCTGTCGGCCACAGCCGTAGGCGGCCTGACCCCCACCCAGATCGCGGCCCTGACCAGCACCCAGATTGACGCCCTGAAGGTCACGGCGATCGCGGGCCTCACCTCCACCCAGATGGCGGCGATGAGTGTCCAGCAGATCGCCGGCCTGGAGGCGACCCAGATCGCGGCTCTGTCGGCCGGCGCCGTCACCGGCCTGACCGCCGCCGACATCGGCGGCCTCACCGGGGCGCAGGTCGCCGCCCTGAGCGCGACCCAGATGGGCGCCCTCTCAGAGGACCAGGTCGACGGATTCAACGCCACCCAGCTGCGCGGGCTAACCGCCAAGCAGATCGCCGGCATTTCCAGCACCGCCATCGCGGGTCTGGCGCCGGAGGCCATCGCGGCCTTCACCACCACCCAGGTGGCGGGCCTGGCCTCCACCCAGGTCGCCGCCCTGACCGCCGACGAGGTCCAGGCGATGACGGCGGCCCAGATCGCCGCCCTGTCCACCTCGGGCATCGCCGGACTGGCCTCGACCCAGGTCGCCGCTCTGACCGCCACCCAGATGGCGGCCTTCACGGCCACGGAAATCGCCGCCCTGACCCCGACGGCGATCTCAGGCCTGACCGCGACCCAGATCGGCGGGCTCACCAAGGACCAGCTGGCGGCCCTGACCGCCAGCCAGGTCGCCGCCATCTCGACGACCAGCATCGTCGGCCTGACCTCCACCGAGGTCGCCGGCCTGACCCTGGGCCAGTTCGGCAGCCTGACTCCCACCCAGGTCGGCGCCTTCACGCCAAGCCAGGTGGCCTCGCTGACGGCGACCCAGGTGTCGGCCCTGACCCCCACCGAGGTCAGCGGCCTGACCCCGACTCACATCGCGGCGCTGACACCGACCCAGTTCGCCGCGCTCAGCGCCACCCAGATGGCCGCCATGTCGGCCACCGGCATCACCGGCCTGACCCCCACCGAGATCGCGGGCCTCACCAAGACCCAGCTCACCAGCTTCAACGCCACCCAGATCGGGGCGCTGACCTCGACCCAGTTCGCGACCCTGACCCCGATCCAGCTCGCCAGCCTCACGGCCTCCGAGGTCAGCGGCTTGACCGCCACCCATATCGCCAGCCTGACCCCGACCCAGATCGCGGCGATGAGCACCACCCACATCGCCGCCCTGTCGACGAGCGGCATCGCGGGCCTGACCGCCGACCAGATCCCGGCGCTGTCCACCACCCAGATCGCCGCCATCACCGCCAAGGAGATCGCGGCCCTGTCGGCCGGCGCGATTTCCGGCCTGTCCACCGACACCATAACCGGCCTGACCTCGACCCAGTTCGCGGCCTTCACGCCCGAACAGGTCCGCGCCCTCTCCACCACCCAGGTGGCGGGGCTGGGGACCACTCAGATCGGCTTGCTGGACGCCTCGGACCTCGGGAGCCTGACGCCGAGCCAGGTGGCGGCCCTGACGTCCACCGGGTTCGCTTCCCTGACCCCGACCCAGATCAAGGCGCTGTCGGCCGCTGGCGTCACCGGCCTGACCGAGAGCCAGATCACTCAGATGACCCTGACCCAGCTAGGTGGCCTGACCACCGAGCAGATCGGGGCGCTCACCACCACCGAGATCGGCTACCTCAGCGCCGCCGACATGGCCGCCATGACGGTGACCCAGCTCAGCGGTCTGGTGCGGATGCAGCTGCGGGCCTTGAGCGAGAGCCAGCTCGACGCGTTCACCGTCACCCAGGTCGCGTCGCTCAGCGGAACCCAGATCGCCAACCTGGAATCCACCGACCTGAACGGCTTCGAGCCCACCCAGTTCGAGGCCCTGACCGACACCCAGGTGGGCGCGCTGACCCCCACCCAGCTCAACAGCCTGACGGCGACGATGATGTCGTCCTTCACCGACCGCCAGCTGGTGGGCATGACCGTGACCCAGGTGGCCAGCCTGTCGATCACCAGCATCAGCGCGCTGACGCCCCGAGAACTGATGGCCCTGAACGGCACCCAGATCGACGCCTTCACGCCGACCCAGATGGCCGGCATCACGGCCGAGCAGCTCGCGGCGATGCAGGCGGGCTCGTCGTAGGGTCGGGTCTCGGTTGCGTCGTTAGCTATGCGCGCCCTTCTCCCCTTGCCAGGTCGAAGGCGGTCGGATGGGGGGTCGCGCTGACCTCACCCCTCATATCGTCATCCTCGGGCTTGTCCCGAGGATCCATAAACACCGT
>JAYVDG010000128.1:0-7023 GCA_043749525.1 Phenylobacterium sp. | reverse complement strand
ATCGGCGAGACCGACGCGCGCCAGTTCCGCCACGGCGGCGTCCACCACGGCCTTGTCGTCAGGATGGACGAACTCCAGCAGCGACTGCCCCTGGGTTTCCTCCACCGTCCAGCCGGAAAAGGCGTTCCAGGCGGGGTTGGCCCGTTCGATCATGCCGCCCGTGCAGACCAGGAAGATGTCCAGGGCGTTCTCGAAGAACCAGTCCACGGCTTCGTCCGACCCGACATCCATCAAAGACACCCTCCAGCCCGGCTTCGGACTCGCGGCCCATAACCCGCGCGATAAGGTAAATAACGGATTGCCGCCGTGGCCGAGCTTGCCGCCAACCCCTTGGATTCATGGGTTTGCGACGCAATGTCACAGGTCCGGCACGTAACGGGAACGGGCGCCGATCCGGGCGGACAACGGCGGGTCGGCCCTATTCCGCCTTGAGGTCGACCGCGGCGATCTTCCCGCGCTCTTCCTTCTCCTCATAGCTAACCTTCTGGCCGTCGTTCAGGCCGCGAAGACCGACGCGCTCGACGGCGGAGCTGTGGACGAAGACGTCCTTGCCGCCGTCTTCAGGCTGGATGAAGCCGTTGCCCTTGGTGGTGTTGAACCACTTGACCGTCCCGCTGGCCATGTCTGCGTCACTCCCTGACAAGCCGTTCAGGGGAAATTTTCAACGACCGGGCGAAACGGTCAACCCCACCTCAGCTCTCGGCGAGCACCTTGTCGATCACCGCCTTGGCGTCGGGACCGGACCAGTCGGCGCCGCCCGACAGCCGGGCCCGCTCCACCCCGTCCTTGCCGAAGATCACCGTGGTCGGCATGCCGGTGGCGGCCGGCTTGAAGTCGTAGGGCAGCTTCAGCTTTGGGTCGCGGTAGAAGGCCAGTGGCGCGTGCTGGGCGATGAAGAGCCGCGCCTTGTCGGCGTCGCGGTCGCCATCGATGCTGACAGCCACCACGGCCACCGGCTGACCCTGATATTCCGCCGCCAGCTTGGCCAGCGTCGGCATCTCGATGATGCAGGGGCCGCACCAGGTGGCCCACATATTGACCACCAAGACCTTGCCCTGGAAGTCGGCCAGACGGACCGGCTTGCCGCCGGCGTCCTGGAAGCTGGTGGCCGGCGGAGCGCCGGCTTCGGCCGGGAAGCTGAGCTTGGCCATCTCGCCCTTGGCGAGACTCTTCAGGCTGGTTGTCTGGCGGGGGTTTATGGATGCCTGCGCCATGATGTAGACAACCGCCGCGACGCCCAGCAGGGCGACGCCCCAAAGCGCGCCTTTGACGAGGCCCGATTTGGGCTTCGCCGTTTCCTCGGGTGCTTGGCTCATGTCCGACGACTCCACTCATGGTTCTGACGAGCCCGCATCTGGCCAGGCCATGTGGGGCGGTAGGTTCAGCGCGAAACCCGCCGAGCTGATGCAGGCGATCAACGTCTCCATCGGGTTCGACAAGCGCCTGGCGCCGCAGGACCTGGCGGGGTCCCGCGCGCACGCCGCGATGTTGCGCAAGCAAGGCGTCATTACAAGCGCCGACGAGCAGGCGATCCAGGGCGGCTTGCAGGCCATCGAGGCCGAGATGGCCGCCGGGACCTTCCCCTATCGCGACGAGTTCGAAGACATCCACATGAACGTGGAGGCCCGGCTGCGGGAACTGATCGGCCCCGTGGCCGGCCGTCTGCACACCGCCCGCTCCCGCAACGATCAGGTGGCCGTCGACTTCCGCCTGTGGGTGCGGGACGCCTGCGACCGGACCATCGCCCAGCTGCGCGCGCTTCAGAACGCCCTGATCCTCAAGGCCGAGGCCCATGCCGAGACCCTGATGCCGGGCTTCACCCACCTGCAGCCGGCCCAGCCCGTGACCTTCGGCCACCACCTGATGGCCTATGTGGAGATGTTCGGCCGCGACGCCGGGCGCTTTTCCGACGCGCGCCGGCGGATGAACGAGTCTCCCCTGGGCGCCGCGGCCCTGGCCGGCTCCCCCTTCCCCATCGACCGGGACGCCACGGCCCGGGCGCTCGGCTTCGACCGGCCCACCGCCAACTCGCTGGACAGCGTCTCGGATCGCGACTTCGCCCTGGAGGCCCTGGCGGCGGCGACCCTGGCGGGCATCCACCTGTCGCGGCTGGCCGAGGAGATCGTCATCTGGATGACGCCGCAGTTCGGCTTCATCAAGCTGACCGACGCCTTCACCACCGGCTCCTCGATCATGCCGCAGAAGAAGAACCCGGACGCCGCCGAACTGGTGCGCGCCAAGGTCGGCCGCCTGCTCGGCTCCTTCACCCAGCTCGCCGTGGTGATGAAGGGCCTGCCGCTGGCCTATTCGAAGGACATGCAGGAGGACAAGGTCCCCACCTTCGACGCCTTCGACGCCCTGGAACTGTCCCTGGCCGCCATGGCCGGGATGGTGGCGGACATGGAGCCGGTCTCGGCCAGGATGGCGGCGGCGGCCGGCGCGGGCTATTCCACCGCCACCGACTTGGCCGACTGGCTGGTGCGCACCCTCGACATGCCGTTCCGCGACGCCCACCATGTGACGGGCGCGGCGGTGAAACGGGCCGAGCAGCTCAACTGTGATCTCTCCGACCTGCCCCTGAAGGAGCTTCAGGCCCTGTCGCAAGGGGTCACCGCCGAGGTCTACGACGTTCTCACCCCACGGGCTTCCGCCGGGAGCCGCAAAAGCTACGGCGGCGCCGCGCCGGACCAGGTTCGCGCCCAAGTCGCGCGTTGGAAGGATATGCTGAAATGACCCTTCGCCCCCTCGTGCTGATCGGCGCGCTCGCGCTCTCCGCCACCGTCCTGTCGGGCTGCGGCAAGCTGGGCGATCTGGAGCGTCCCGGTCCCATCGGCCACGCCCGATCCAACGCCGACGCCGGCGCCAAGCCGACCCGCTCGATCCGCACCGTCGATCCCCGCGACCGCAACGGCGATCCGGCCCCGCAGCGCAGCGAGCCGATCGAGAGCACCAACGATCCCATGGCCAGCGGCCCGCAGGGTTCGATCCCCGACCCCTACGCCCGTCCGCGATGAACCACTTCGAGCTTTCGGGGGGCGAGCTCGCCTGCGAGGAGGTTGCGCTGACCGCCATCGCCGAGGCCGTCGGCACGCCGGTCTATGTCTATTCCACCGCGACGCTGGAGCGGCACTACACGGTGCTGCGCGACGCCCTGGTCAATGAGGGCTTGGGCGACCCGCTGATCGCCTTCGCCGTAAAGTCCAATTCCAATGTCGCTGTACTGCGCACCCTGGGCCGGCTGGGCGCCGGGGCCGACACGGTATCGGAGGGCGAGATCCGCCGGGCCCTGGCGGCCGGCATCCCGGCTGAGCGCATCGTCTTCTCCGGGGTCGGCAAGACCGAGGCGGAGATCGCCTTCGCGCTGCGCAACGGGGTCGGCGAGATCAATGTCGAGTCCGAGCCGGAGATGCACACCGCCTCAGCGGTCGCCCAGTCTATGGGTACCCGGGCCACCATCGCCATCCGCGTGAACCCCGACGTCTCGGCCGGCGGCCACGCCAAGATCTCGACCGGCAAGTCGGACAACAAGTTCGGCGTGTCGTTCTCCGAGGCCGAGCGGCTCTATGCCCAGGCGTCGAACAATGCGGGCCTGAAGCCGGTGGGCGTCACCTGCCACATCGGCAGCCAGATCACCCATCTGGCCCCGCTCGAGGAGGCCTTCGTCAAGCTGCGTGGCCTCGTCGAGCGGCTGCGCGGCGAGGGCTTGGCGGTCGAGCGCCTGGACCTGGGCGGCGGCCTCGGCGTGCCCTATTTCAACATGCCGACTCCGGCCACGCCCGCCGATTACGCGGCGATGATCGCGCGGACCATGAAGAGCCTGGACGTGCAGTTCGCCTTCGAGCCCGGGCGGATGATCAGCGCCAACGGCGGCGTCCTGCTGTCCACCGTGCAGCATATCCATGAGCGCCCCGAGGGCCGCAAGTTCGTGGTGCTGGACGCGGCGATGAACGACCTGATCCGCCCGGCCATGTACGACGCCTATCACGACATCCGGCCGGTGAAGCCCCGCGAGGGCGACCCCGTCACCTACGACGTGGTGGGTCCGATCTGCGAGACCGGCGACACCTTCACCCGCGACCGCGACCTGCCCCGCCTCGAGGCCGGCGACCTGGTGGCTTTCATGAGCGCCGGCGCCTATGGGGCGGTGATGTCGAGCGAGTACAACAGCCGCCTGCTGGTGCCCGAGGTGCTGGTGAACGGCGACCGATTCGCCGTGATCCGCCCGCGCCCGACCTATGAGGACATGCTGGCCCGCGAGGCCATGCCCGACTGGCTGGCGTGAGGCGCCTGACCCACGGCGCACGGGCTCGGAACCCCGGGGTCCTCGCCCTCGTTGCCTAGGGTGACCTAGGAGGTCCCCATGAGTACCCGAGTCTATATCGCCGCGATTCTTGGCCTGATGGTCGCCGGCGTCCTGTTCGGCATGGGCGCCATTCCGGTCTTGATGATCCCGGCCCTGTCGGCGAAGGCCAATGTGCTGCTGCCGATCGTGGTGATCTTGTCGATCATCCTTACGCCGCCGATCGCCTGGAAAATGGCGCCGAAGGTGAGCGCGGCCAAACCCCCCGCCCCCTAGGTCAGTCGAGGGCGCCGATATAGGGCAGCCCGCGCAGGGCGCCGGCGGCGTCCATGCCGTAGCCGACAAGATAGCGGGCGGGCGCCTCCCAGGCGACGAAGTCCGGGACGATGGCCCGCGGTGTCGGCCAGGGCTTGGAGGCGAAGACGGCGGTGAAGGTTCGCGCTGCGCCGGCGTCACCGACCAGGCGGCTGGCTTCCGACAGCGACAGGCCGGTGTCGATGACATCGTCGATGATCAGGGCGGTGCGGCCCGACAGTGGGCGCTGCAGGTCGGCGCGCACCTCGCAGCGGCCCAGGCTGGCGCGCTCATCGCCATAGGAGGCCAGCCACAGGGCGTCGAAGCGGACATGGCGGCCCAGGCGCGACAAGGCCCGCGTCAGATCCGAGGCGAACCACAGGCCGCCGGTGAGCAGGCAGACCGCCACGGTGTCGTCGTCGATCTTGGGCGCGATCTCGGCGGCCAGGGCCGCGACGCGGCGGGCGACCTCTTCCTCCGACAGCAGGACGACGGGATCAGCCATGGGGCTCCAGGGCGTAGGGGCTGTCTGACGACAGGGGCTTGGCCTCCACCGGCGCCGGGCCGTGGCCGGCTTGCGGAACGTCGGCTTCGGCCGCGCCACGCAGGGAATGTTCTGGCGCCGGGTGGGCGGTCACCGGGACCTTGGCGTGGGTTTTCTTGCCCTTGGCCTTGGCGGTGTCCGGCACGAAGGAGATCTGCAGATCGTGAGCCGTGGTGGGCGGATCGAGGATGGCGAGCGCGAAGTGGCGGGTCTCGCCGGGCGGCACAACCGGATCGGCGGGACGGGCGACCTTGGTGACGATGGTCTTGCCGGCCTTGTCGAGCAGCTCGATCTTCAGGGGCGGGGTGACGATGGCGTGGTCTTCGACATTGCGGATCATGCCCGAGATGGAGAGCGCCGCGTGGCCGTCCTGCAGGGCGGGCTCCGCGCGCGAGCCTTCGATCACCAGGCCGAGCGTGTTCACCGGCAGGCCGGCCAGGGCGTAGGCCCGCGCCGAACCCGGCATGATCTTCACCACATCGACCCGGAAGACGACGGCCAGGCCGACGACGATGGCCAGAGTCGCGGCCATGCCCGCCCACACGATGCCGTGGGCCGCGGCCTCCCGCACCTTGCGGGTGGTCTCGACCTTGGCGCGGATCACCTTGGGCAGTTCGGCGCCCGGCAGGTCGCTAAGCGCGGCGGGCTCCTCGACCTCGGGTTCGAAGGGGTCGCGGGCGACCGCGCCCTCCTCGGCCGACACGTCCAGCTCCAGGGTCGCCTCGGGATGGGCCGTCCAGCGGTGACCGCAGGAGGCGCACTTCACCGCACGGCCCTCCGGGGCGATCTTACGATCGTCCACGAAATAGCTGGTGGCGCACTCTGGACAGGTCAGGATCATGACGGCGGAATGGGTCTCGTAACCTGGGCTGTTGTTCTGGAGCGTCGCCGCCCAGGTCAAGCGGTTCTGGAAGCGTGCCTCCATAGTCCCCGCACCGAAGCGAACTGTTATCGCGATTCCTAGCATGCGGGGCTTGCCAAAACCCAAATCCCGGCAGCAGCCTTTCGTCCGGGCGGGAGATTCGCCCCTGAGGCGAGCGGAGCCGCAAGCTTGACCCTAGGGTCCGTGGGCTTGCCGCGCTCCCACACCGGTTCTGCTGGCGCATCGACCGGGCTTAGGGTAGCCGGGAAGGCCGATGTCCAGACAGCCGCATGACCAGGGCGCGCTCGACGCCGAGGGCGCCATCCTGGCCTTCGATGACGTCTCGATGCGCTATGGCCGCGGGCCCGAGACGTTGAAAGACCTCACTTTTTCCCTGGCGCCGGGCTCGTTTCACTTCCTCACTGGGGCCTCTGGCGCGGGCAAGAGCTCGCTGCTGAAGCTGATCTACCTGGCCGCCAAGCCCTCCAAGGGCCTGATGCATCTGTTCGGCCAGGACGTGTCGGCCGTACCGGTGAAGCAGCAGCCGATGCTGCGCCGGCGGATCGGCGTGGTGTTCCAGGAATTTCGCCTGCTGGACCACATGAGCGCTTTCGACAACGTCGCCCTGCCCTTACGCATCTCCGGCCGCAAACCCGACAGCTACCGCCAGGACGTGGCCGAGCTGCTGGCCTGGGTGGGCCTGCGCAGCCGCATGCACGCCATGCCCGCGACCCTGGCCGGTGGCGAGAAGCAGCGGCTGGCCATCGCGCGCGCCGTGGTCAACCGCCCCGACATCCTGCTGGCCGACGAGCCGACGGGGAATGTGGACCACGAGATGGGCCTGCGTATCCTGCGGCTGTTCGTGGAGCTGAACCGTCTGGGCACCACCGTGCTGATCGCCACCCACGACCAGGACCTGGTGGCCCGCTCTGGCAAGCCGGTGCTGCATCTGGAGGACGGCCGGCTCAGCCAGCTGGGCCCGATCGGGGGTGGCGCATGAGCGACTTCGATCCCGGCCGGTGG
>JAYVDG010000127.1:0-2502 GCA_043749525.1 Phenylobacterium sp. | reverse complement strand
GCGTCGTCTCGATCGATGCACCCGACATCCCATGACCTCCCAATCATGGTCGCCCATCAATTCAGACATCGAACGTCAGCCCAACTGTAATGCTAGGCGATGATATCCGGGGTCAGCTGATCCCGCAGCCGCTCGATCTCGTCCTTCAGCAGCAGCTTCTTCCGCTTCAAGCGGCTGATCACCATCATGTCGGGCAGGGGCGAGAGCATCAGGGCCTGGATGGCGGCGTCGAGGTCAGAGTGGTCCAGGCTGACGATGGCCAGGCGGGCGCGGACGCCCTCCTCTTCCGGGTCTTCGCCGTCATGATCGTTCATACGCACGCCCCGAACCCGTCGCGGACGATGATGCGCATCGCCACGCCGTTCGTCTAGGTCAAGGCGCGGGCGAGGACCGCCAGCGCGTCGTCCGGCGCGGCCTTGCCCCACGCCGCCGAGGCGGCCTGCAGAGCGGCGAGCGCCCCATGGCCCCCGCTGGAGGCCGGCGCGATCGCTTCCAACGTCTCCATCAGCACCCGCTCGGCCCGCAGCTCGGCGGCCTTCACGTCCTCCCGCAGGCCTTCGCGAGCCCGGTCGTCCACCGGCGGCATGGGGGCCTTAAGGGTGCGCCGCACATCACGGATCTGGACCAGCACCGCAGCGTCCCAGGCCTTGGCCGCGGCCGCCGCCTGGCTAAGCGCGCTGGCGTCAGGCCCCTCGGCCCACACCGCCCACAGCAGGAAAGAGGTGTTCTGACCGTGCGCGTCCTGCAGGGCGAGCGTCGCCTCCGGCACGCCGGCCTGGCCATAGGCCTCGAGAGTCCAGTCCCAGAGTGACATTACGCGTCTCCCGACAGCGGGCCGACATCCTGGCCCCAACGTTTCACCGGCCGCCAGGCCAGACCAAACAGGTCCAGCGCCCGGCCGACGGACTGGTCTACCATCTCTTCCAGGCTGGCGGGTTTGGCATAGAAGGCCGGCAGCGGCGGGGCGATCACCGCCCCCATCTCGGCCAGCTTCACCATGGTGCGCAGGTGGCCCAGATGCAGCGGCGTCTCGCGCACCATCAGCACGAGGGTGCGGCGTTCCTTCATCGTCACATCGGCGGCCCGGGTCAGCAGGGACGACGTGACCCCGGTGGCCACCTCGCTCATGGTCCGCACCGAACAGGGGGCGACGATCATGCCCAAGGTCGGGAAGGAGCCCGAGGCGATGGAGGCGCCCACATCGCCGACCTTGTGGGCCACGTCGGCTCTGGCCTGGACGTCGGCGACCGTGAGTTCGGTCTCCTGGGCGATGGTGAGCCCGGCGGCGCGGCTGAGGATCAGGTGGCTCTCGACGGCAAGCTCGCGGCAGGCGTCTAGCACGCGCAGGCCATAGGCGACGCCGCTGGCCCCGGAGATGCCCACCACGAGGCGTGGACGATCAGTTTTGGTCATGCCCTTGGGTCCCCGCGCCTGATTTCAAGGCGCCTGTTCCGTCCGCTCACGTGCAAACATATGTGATCTGACAGACCAGACCAGCGGGTGTTGAGTATCGGTATCGTTCCAACACAAGGAGACGACCCGTCATGGCCGTTGAAGCCCGCATCCGTGAACTTGGATCCCGCCACCACTCTCTCGATCAGGCGATCCAGGACGAGCTTAACCGACCAGCATCCGACGAAGCCCGCCTCAAGGAACTCAAGCGCAAGAAGCTCAAGCTGAAGGAAGAGATGGAGGCGCTGCGGTCACAGCCTCACTAGAGGTCTGAGACCTCAGCCGTCTGCAGGGACGCCCCTGGGCGCACGGTTGCGTTCGCCCGGGGCTCCGTCTGATCCCTAGTCTTCCGCGTCGTCGTCGTAGTTGTCCTCGGCGGCGTCGGCGACGTCTTCCACCTGAGCCGAGCCCGTGACCGAGGCCGGCTCCAGGGTCGCGCCGTCCGGCTCGACGATGCCGCGCTTAGCGTCGTCCTTGGCCTTCTTGTCGGCCGCCTTACGCACCACAGCATCCAGCTCGAGTTGGGTCGAGAGGCCCAGCGTCACCGGGTCCACCGGCTTGATGTTGGCGGCGTTCCAGTGTTGGCGGTTGCGCACCTGATCGATGGTGGCCTTTGTCGTGCCCAGCAGGCGGGCGATCTGGCTGTCGGCCACTTCCGGGTGATTGCGGATGAACCAGGCGATGGCGTCCGGACGGTCCTGACGACGCGACACCGGGGTGTAGCGCGGAGCCTTCTTCACCGGCTTCAGCAGTTCGGCGTGGCGGCTCTTCTGGGCGACCATGCGGTACTTGTCGCTGGCCTGGGCGGCGTCGAGCTGTTCACGCGAAAGCTGGCCATTGGCGATCGGGTCGGCGCCGCGGATGTCGCGCGCCACTTCGCCATCGGCGATGCCCTTCACTTCCAGCGGGTGAAGGCCGCAGAAATCGGCGATCTGTTCGAAGGTGAGAGAAGTGTTGTCGACCAGCCAGACGGCGGTCGCCTTCGGCATCAGAATGTCGGTCATGACGGACTCCGAAAATGACGGCGCCCGGCCTTTCGGCCGGGCGGTG
>JAYVDG010000126.1:0-7040 GCA_043749525.1 Phenylobacterium sp. | reverse complement strand
CCGGGCGGGAGGTTGTCGCCTACTGCCGCGGGCCATGGTGCGTCCTGGCGTTCGAGGCTGTGGCCTTCCTGCGCGACCAGGGACGCAGCGCCAGCCGGTTGGACGGCGGCTTGCCGGAATGGCGCCGCGCGGGCTTGCCGGTCGCCGGGGCAGCTAGATTCGGTGACGGGATATCAATTGCCTGAGTTGTAGCTGGCGTGATGAGGCGATTGATTTCATGTCACCGAATTGCACGCCCTGAACCGGTGGGCTCAGGCCCGGCCGTGGCGGACCTTCTGTAGGGTTTCGACCAGGCCGACCGTCCAGCAGGCCGGACAGCCGCGCAGGACCAAGAGGGCCTGCAGCGCCAGGGCGGCGGACCCGACAGCGGGGCCGAGGCCTGGCGTGCGCGCCAGGATGACCGCGGCGGCAAGGGTTCCGAAGCCGACGGCGCCGCGCGCCAGGTGTTCGCGAATGGTAGGGCTGGCGAACATCTTCAAAGGCTCTCTTCCAGATATTCGCGCAGCAGGCCGCGCGCGCGATGGAGGCGCGCCTTGACCGCCTCCCGGGTGCTGGCCTGCGCCACGGCGATTTCGTCGATGGTCAGTTCTTCCATGTCCCGAAGGACCACGACCTGGCGATAGTGCGGCGGCAGCGACTCGATTCCCCGAGCGATGTCCAGGCGTAGCTCGTGGCTCGGGATACGGGCGAACCGCCGGTCGATGGCCTCGGCCTCCTGGGGGAAGGGCGCGCCGAGGAGGCGCAGGGTCAGCCGGATGCAGTAGCGGTTGACGATGCGGAACAGCCATCCGGAAATCGCGCCGATCTCACGCAGGGTTCCGATCTTGCGATAGAGGACGATCAAGGTCTCCTGAACCGCCTCCTCGGCATCGCTGTGGTTGCGGCACGACCGGCGGGCGTATCGGCGGATGTCGGTCTGGGCCAGCCGAAGCAGGTCGGTGATGGCGCAGGCGTCGCCGGCTGTCGCGCGGGAGACGAGGTCATCCGTGATGGTCATGGTCCCGACTCCCAGAGCGGTCACTTCAGCCTCCGTCCCGCAACCGCGCAGGCCGGACAATAGCCCACGAATCCGGTCAGCAGGGTTCCCACCCCCGACGCGGCGATGATGAAGCCCACGGGCGTTCCCGCCAGGCCCGGGCCCAGCAGACCGCACGCCACCATCACCAGACCCGCGACGCCGCGCAGGACCCGCTCCCACACCGGCAGGTTCTTCTTGAACAGCATGTCGTCCTCCATCCAGCCGCCAGATCGGCGCTCATATGGAAGGAGTGGGGCCACGGTCGCATTTCGGTTCGCGGTGCGAGGAATTATCTGTCGGCCCCCGTCTCTGGTCGCGCCGGAGTCGCGCATTGCATACGGCGCGGGACGGAGGGGATCGACGTCGTCAAACACGAGTCAAAGTCCGCGTCAGTCGGCTTCGCTGACAGCTCCCCCCACATCGGCGCTGCGCGCCTGGGGGAGGATCTAGAGGTCAGCGCCCCTCGCCCAATGCGCGCTCGTCACGTCACGCCATATGCGATCGCCCTGCAGCAGCAGGGGAGCATTTTTGGTCTAGAACTCTTCCCAGCTGTCGCTGGAGGCCTGGGGCTCGAGCTTGCGGGCGGTGGCGCCGCTGCTGCGGGGCGGGATGCGGCGGGCCGGCGCCGGGGCGGCGCGGGGCTGCGTGATCACCCGGGGTTTGGCGCCGACGTCGAACCGGTCGATCAGAGCCATCAGGCTGTCGGCCTCATTGCGCAGGGAATGACCGGCGGCGGTGCTCTCCTCCACCATGGCGGCGTTCTGCTGGGTCATCTGGTCCATCTGGGTGACGGCGGTGTTGACCTGCTGCAGGCCGGTGGCCTGTTCCTGGGCGCTGGCGATCTCGGAGACCACGCCGTTGATCTCGGCGATCTGGCCGGCGATGCGCCGCAGGGCCTCGCCGGTCTGGCCCACCAGGGTGACGCCGGCATTGACCTGGGTGGTGGAGGCGCTGATCAGCGCCTTGATCTCCTTGGCGGCCTCGGCCGAGCGTTGGGCCAGGGCGCGGACTTCGGAGGCGACCACCGCGAAGCCCTTGCCGGCGTCGCCGGCGCGGGCGGCCTCGACCCCGGCGTTCAGGGCCAGCAGGTTGGTCTGGAAGGCGATCTCGTCGATGACGCCGATGATCTGGGTGATCTGGCCCGAGGAGGCCTCGATCTCGCCCATGGCGGCGACGGCGTCGGCCACCACCTCGGCGGAGCGGTCGGCGTCGGCGGTGGCCTTGGCCACCACATCACGGGCGTGGGTGGCGCCCTGGGCGGTGCGGCTGACGGTGGCGGTGATCTCTTCGAGGGCGGCGGCGGTCTCTTCGAGACCAGCAGCTTGTTGCTCGGTGCGGCGCGACAGGTCGTCGGAGGCCTGGGAGATCTCGTTGGCGCCGTTGCGGATGCCGCCGCTGGAGCCGGCGATGCCGGCCATGGCGTCCTGCAGCTGGGCGATGGCGGTGTTGAAGTCGTCCTGCAGCTGGCGGTACTCGGCGGCCACGGTCTCGTTCAGGCGGGCGGTGAGGTCTCCGCGCGCCAGGCGTTGCAGCTCGCGGCCCATGGCCTTCACCACGACCTTCTGGGCCAGGCCCGAGGCCTCGAAGGCGGCCTCCATCTCCTTCAGCTTGCGGTCCAGCTCCTGCTGGAAGTTCGCGGCCTCGGCGGCCAGGCGGCCAGGCGGCCAGGCGTTCGCGCTCGATGCTGTTGTCCTTGAAGACCAGCATGGCGGCGGCCATCTCGCCGATCTCGTCGGCGCGGCCGACGGCGGGGATGGTGATGGTGTTGTCGCCGCCGGACAGCCGGCGCATGGCGCCGGTCATGGCGTGCAGCGGACGGGAAACCCCGCCGACGACGATGCGGAAGCCGAAGGCCAGGACGCCGGCGGCGGCCAGGCCCAGCGCGCCCATCAGCAGGTGGAACATTCTGGCGGCGGCCGCAGCGTGGTCGCCGTCTTCCCGGGCGGCGGTGATCTGCAGACTGACCAGGGCGCTGACCTTGTCGGTCACCGGCTCGATGGCGGGACACATCTCCGTGCCGGTGAAGGCCTCCAGGCCTGCCTGGTCCTGGGCGCTGAGCAGGCCCTGCAGCTTGGTGACGGCGGCGTCGGCGCCGGTCATGGCGGCGGTGACGCCCTGGGCCAGGGTCTTCTCGTCGGGCGTCATGTTGGTCTGGGCGTAGGCCTCCCAGGATTTGTGCAGGGCGGCGGCGGCCATGGCGACCTTGGTCTGGCCCTCGGCCCAGGCGATCTCGCCGGTGAGCACCTTCCAGGCGGTGTCGACGATGCTGACGGCGTAGGCGTCGCTGACCGTCTTCAGCTGCTCCATCGGGACCACCCGGTCGCTGACGATCGAGTCGATCTTGCCGTTGGCGAGGTCCAGGGCGAACCAACCGCAGAGCCCGATGACCACGAGAGCCGCGCCCAAGGCGCCTATGGAAAAGGTCAGCTTGGCCTTGATGGTCTTCAGCATCGGCGGTGTCCCGAGATGGCCCCCGGGGTTCGCGGTGGGTGGGCGAAGACGCCCGGAGAAACAGTGTTAATAATGAGTTTCGCGGTAAGCTTCGCCGCTGAAAATTGGGTTAACATCCGGGCAGGATGGCCGCGCTGGGGGTGCGGGATGTTGTCGGGCTGGGGCGGCCTGAGAGCGGTCGGAGGCGGACGCGCGCTTCCGTCGGCGGGTCGGCTGTGCGGTCACAGGCCCAGACCCGTTGGTGACGTTCGGGTGGTTCGTAGACACCTTTGTCGGCCTTGTGGCGTCATCGTCCAAAGAGACGGAACCACACGAACCACACGAACGGTGATCGGCCCAGGCGGGTGGCCCCGCCTCCCTTTGACCTTCATGGCCGGGAATGCGGGGATCCAGACGCGCGGGGTGTGCAGGATGGATCGGTGCTTCTGGGTCCCGGTCTTCCGCTTCGCGGAAACCGGGATGACAGTTTAGAGGCTCCTCAGGCAGGGTCGGTTTCGGTGACCACGTCGCGGAATTCGTCGGCGGGGACGAAGGCGCAGCCGTCCTCGTCAAGGACCCAGACGCCGATGAGGGCGGGGTGGTCGGGGTCGAGGTCTTCGTCGAGCAGGTCGCCGTCATAGAGGGCGACATTGCTGTAGTCGAAGTCGAGGGACAGCTGGCTGGCGAGGCCCAGCATCTCGTCGGCCATGCGGCGCGAGTAGCCCACGGCTTCGGCTTCGCTGCCGAAGTCATCGGTGAGCGTGTTCATCTCGGCGGCGTCGCTGCCTTGGGCCGCGCTGGTGGTGACGATGGTGTAGGCGGGCATGGCTGATCTCTCCGTGGACGGCTCTCCCTAACGCGTTCGCGGTGGGGCGAGGCTGATATTCTGAAAAAACATGCCGGCGACGGCGTGACGCCCGGATCAGTCGGCGCCGCCCCGGTGGTCCCGCTTGGTGGCGCGGTAGGTTTTCGAGAGCGCGGCGGACTGGCGGCGCTCGGCGGCCTTGGCGACCCGCTGGGCCTTCTGCTCCACCGCCGCCAGCTCCACGCCAAGCTTCTGGAAGTTGGCCCAGCGGCCGGGGGCCAGCGCGCCGCTCTGCAAGGCGGCCTGGATCGCGCAGCCGGGCTCGTGGGTGTGACCGCAGTCGTTGAACTTGCAGTCCCCGGTCAGCCGCTCGATGTCGTCGAAGACCTCGCTCATGCCCTCCTCGGCGTCGATCAGCCCGACCTCGCGGATGCCGGGCGTGTCGAGCAGCAGGGCGCCGCCCGGCAGCAGGACCAGCTGCCGGCTGCTGGTGGTGTGACGCCCCTGGTCGTCGGCCTCGCGGATCGCCGCGATGGTCATGCGGTCCTCCCCCAGGAAGGCGTTGACCAGGGTGGACTTGCCGACCCCGGAGGAGCCGATCAGCACGCAGACCTCGCCAGGCGCGACCTGGGCCAGCAGGGGCTCGAGGCCCATCCCTTCCCGCGCCGAGACCAGCAGCACCGGAGCGCCGGCCGCCAGGGCGATGATGTCGGCGGCCTGACCCTGCGGATCGGTGGAGAGGTCGGACTTGGTCAGCACCACCACCGGCCGGGCTCCGCTCTGCCAGGCGGCGGCGAGGTAGCGCTCGATCCGGCGGGGATTGAGGTCGGCGTTCATCGAGCTGACCACGAAGACGACATCTATATTGGCGGCGATGACCTGCAGCTTGCCCAGGCTGTCGGCGGCGCGGCGGGTGAGCACCGTGCGCCGGGGCAGGACCGCCTCGATCGTGGCCGCGCCATCGCCTGGGTTGAGGGCCAGGGCCACCCAGTCGCCGACGGCGGGCGGCTCGGCCTCCTGGGCCTCGTGGTGCAGGCGGCCCGACAGGTTGGCGCGCAGTTCGCCCTCGTCGGTGGCGACGAGGTAGCCGTCGCGATGCTGGGCGACGACGCGGGCCGGCGTGTGGCCGATCTGGGCGTGGGGTGCGAAGGCCTGGGCCAGCGCGTCGGTCCATCCGTATTGCGCGATCACGTCAGGGCTTTCCAAGCATCAGAGGCGTGTACCGCCTTTCGGGCGGCAGGGGCGCCTTTTCCTCCCCTGTGAAGCGGAGCGGAACGGCGGAGGAAAGGGACGGTCGCGTTACTTCCCGCCACGTACCCATCGACATTCGGGCCAACCTCGGGTTTGCTGCACCGCCCTCGTTTTGGAGGGCCAAGACTCACCGAATTTGATTGGGGACGATTTTTCATATGGCTCGAATGTTGCCCGAACCCACGCCGGAGACCCGGCATTTCTGGGAGGGTTGCAAGGACGGCGAGCTGCGTCTGCAGCGCTGCACCGAATGCACCCACAGCTACTTCCCGCCCCGCCCGTTCTGCCCGAAGTGCGGATCGCGCGATGTCGAGGTCTATGCCGCCAGCGGCAAGGGCTTCCTCTACTCCTACGTCATCAACCACCGTCCGCGTCCCGACATGGGCACGGAGCCGCACTCCATCGCGGTGGTGGAGCTGGATGAAGGTCCTCGCCTGATGACCAACATCGTGGGCTGCCCGCAGACGCCGGAAGCCCTGCAGCTGGACATGAAGGTCCAGGTGAAGTTCGAGAAGCAGACCGACGACATTTCCCTTCCCCTGTTCGAACCGGCGAAGGGCTGAGAGCGCATATGAAACCGAAATCCGTCGCGGTCGTCGGGGCCGCAGAGACCACCAAGATGGGCAAGATTCCGGACGTTTCCGTCCTGGGTCTGCACGCCGACGCCGCCCTCAACGCCATGAAGGACGCGGGGCTCAAGCCCTCGGACATCGACGGCGTCGCTACCGCCGGGGTCAGCCCCGTCGAACTGGCCCAATATCTCGGCATCACGCCGACCTATGCCGACGGCACCAGTGTCGGCGGCTGCTCCTTCATGCTGCACGTCCGCCACGCGGCGGCGGCCATCAATGAAGGCCTGTGCAAGACCGTCCTGATCACCCACGGGGAATCGGGCCGTTCGCGCGTCGGCGCCGGCGGCTTTGGCCGCAACGCCACCTCGCTGATGGGCCAGTTCGAGATGCCCTACGGCGTCACCAGCCCGCCCACCATGTTCACGATCCCGGTGCTTCGCTACATGAAGACCTACGGCGTGACCGAGGAAGACCTGGCCATGGTCGCCGTGGTCCAGCGGGAATGGGCCGCGCTGAACCCGCGCTCGTCCTTCAAGGATCCGATCACCGTCGACGACGTGCTGAACTCGCCGATGATCGCCTGGCCGTTCCGGATGCTGATGTGCTGCCTGGTCACCGACGGTGGCGGGGCGCTGATCCTCACCAGCGCCGACCGGGCCAAGGACTTCCCCAACAAACCGGTCTTCGTGCTGGGCACCGGGGAGAGCGTGGAAACCCCGATGGTCAGCCAGATGGAGGACTTCAACTCCTCCAAGGCGTTCCGCGTCTCGGGCAAGAAAGCGTTCGAGGAAGCCGGCATCAGCCACGCCGACGTCGATCACCTGATGATCTACGACGCCTTCGCCCACCTGCAGCTGTACGGCCTGGAAGACCTGGGCTTCGTGAAGCCCGGCGAGGCCAAGGACTTCGTCCGCGAACGCAACACCGCCATCGGCGGCAAGCTGCCCATGAACACCAACGGCGG
>JAYVDG010000125.1:0-2506 GCA_043749525.1 Phenylobacterium sp. | reverse complement strand
GATCCTACCCGCCGAGGTCATCGCCTCGTCGCTCTGGCGACGCGCCCAGCAAGCCGCCGCTCGACGCACCCACATCCAGACGCGACTGCAACTGTAATTCTAGGTCGGCCAGGTCTCGGGGCTGAGCGCCAAGACCTCGCCGGCGAAGTGCAGGCCACCGCAGATGATCACGTGCGGGGCCGGGCCCTCAACCTCCAGAGCCATGGTCGTGGCCGTGGTGACGTCAGGCGCGGTCTCGGCGGTCAGCCCCGCCGTCACGGCAGCGGCGGCCAAGTCTTCCGGCGACAACGCCGTGGTGGACTCAAACGTCGTGGCGATCACCCGCGCGTTCAGCCGCTTCAGGGGCTCGAAGAAGCCCACCGAATCCTTACGGGCATATTGCGCCACCACCAGGGTCACCGGCCGACCGTCGCGGGCCAGGCGGTCCACGGTGTCGGCCAGCGCCCGGCCGCCGTGCGGGTTGTGCGCCCCGTCCAGCCAGAGGTCCGCGCCTCGGGCCACCGCCGCCTGCCCCAGCGGCCCGGCGATGAGCCGTTGGAACCGCGCCGGCCACACCGCGCCGGCCACGCCCTTGGCGAGCGCATCCTCGTCGATGCGGGGATCGCCCCAGGTCAGCATGGCCATGACGGCGAGCGCCGCATTGCCCACCTGGTGCGGGCCGTAAAGCGCCGGCATCGGCAGGTCCAGCAACCGGTCGGGCGTCTGGATCAGCATGCGGCCGTTCTCTTCCCAAGCGTCGATGTCGCGGCCCATGGCCAGCATCGGCGCGTCCAGGCTCTCGGCCTCCCGCTTGATGACCTCGAAGGCTTCCTCGATCTGGCGGGCGACGATCACCGGGCGGCCCTGCTTGATGATCCCGGCCTTCTCCCAGGCGATCTTGGTCAGTTCCGGGCCCAGCATCTCCAGATGGTCGTAGTCGACCGGGGTGATGATGCAGACCGCCGGGGCGTCGAAGACGTTGGTGCAGTCGAACCGGCCCCCAAGCCCCACCTCGATGACGCAGAGGTCGGCGGGGGTCTCGGCGAAGGCCTTCAGGGTCATGGCCGACATGATCTCGTTGAAGCTGATCTCGCCGCCGGCGTTGATGGCGACAGATGAGTCGATCAGCTCCCGCAGCTGCGCCTCGCCGATCAGCTCGCCGGCGATGCGGATTCGCTCGGCGAACCGCACCAGGTGCGGCGACGTCAGGACATGGACCTTCAGCCCCGCCGCCTCGGCGATGGCGCGCAGATAGGCGGTGGTGGAGCCCTTGCCGTTGGTGCCCGCCACATGGATCACCGGCGGCAGATGGTCCTGCGGCCGCCCCATGGCCTCCAGCAGGCGCAGGACGCGGCCGGTGGAAAGGTCGATCAGGGATGGGAATTCCTCGCGCAGGCGCGCGATCATCGCGTCGAAGGCGCGGATCTCATCATACATGGGGCGTGGCCTGGAGAGGGCTGAACGGAGTCAGGCGGCGTGGGGCTAGGCGGCTTTTGAAGCTGAGCGTCCCATCATGAGGGTCTTGAGGAGCGAGCCCAGCACGGTGGTCATCTCGCTGCGCGGCACCACCCGGTCCACCATGCCGCGTTCCACCAGGAACTCGGCGCGCTGGAAGCCTGGTGGCAAGGTCTCGCGGATCGACTGCTCGATCACCCGGCGGCCGGCAAAGGCGATCATGGCGTTGGGTTCGGCCAGGTGGATGTCGCCCAGCATGGCGTAGGAGGCGGTCACCCCGCCGCTGGTGGGGTCGGTCATCACCACGATGTAGGGCAGGCCGGCGTCCTTGACCTCGTTCAGCGCCACCGTCGTGCGGGGCAGCTGCATCAGGGACAGCGTCCCCTCCTGCATGCGCGCGCCGCCCGAGGCGGTGAAGATCACGAAGGGAACCTCGCGGCGCACCGCTTCCTGGGCGGCCTTGATGAAGGCCTCGCCCGCGGCCATGCCCAGCGACCCGCCCATGAAGGCGAAGTCCTGCACCACCACCACGGCCGGCTGGCCCTTGATCTGGCCATGGGCGATGACCATCGCGTCCTGCTCGCCGGTGGCCTTGCGGGCCGACTTCAGGCGGTCGGGATAGGAGCGGTCATCGGGGAACTTCAGCGGGTCTTCCACCACGGTCGGCGAGGCGATGCGCTCATAGACGCCCTCGTCGAAGGTGTAGGCCAGGCGCTGCTTGGCGCCGATCCGCATGTGGTTGCCGGACGGGGTGACCCACAGGGCCGCCTCCAGGTCCGAGCGGTAGATCATCTCGCCGGTGTCGGGGCATTTGACCCAGAGATTCTCTGGCGTCTCGCGCTTGGCCACCAGGTTGCGCACGCCCGGCGCGATCTTGGCCAGCCATCCGCCCCGCTCCCGCGGCGTCGGAACGCTCGGGGGCTTCTGGGACTTGTCGTTTCTGTGCTCAGCCATCGCCATGGGGGTTCTACACCGTCGGGCTAGAGACTCGCGCGAAGCGCACAGCCTTAGCCAAGGATTCTACTTTGGAAAGAACCCGCGTGGTCACGGTTTCGTTCATTGCCAAGCCTGC
>JAYVDG010000124.1:0-2514 GCA_043749525.1 Phenylobacterium sp. | reverse complement strand
TCCAGGCCAACGGCGACATGTTCACCGCCGGCAACGACCTTTCCGACTTCGCCGCGGTCAATTCGGGCGACGCCAGCGCCAATGAGGCCCGCCGTGGCGGCAACCCGCTGCTGGCCGCCCTGGCGCGCGCCAAGACCCCGCTGGTGGCCGCCGTGAACGGCCGGGCCGTGGGCGTCGGTGTCACCATGCTGCTGCACTGCGATCTCGTTTACATCTCCGAGGACGCCCTGCTGACCACGCCGTTCGTCAACCTGGCCCTGGTTCCGGAGGCCGCCTCCAGCCTGACCCTGCCGGCCCGCATCGGCCACGCGCGCGCCTTCTCGATGTTCGTGCTGGGGGAGGCCGTGGACGCCAAGAAGGCCGTCGACTGGGGCATCGCCAATGCGGCGGTTCCCACCGACCAGCTCCGCGCCCGGGCCAAGGCCGCCGCCGATGCGGTCGCCGCCCGGCCGCCCGCCGCCGTGGTGATCACCAAAGCCCTGATGCGCGACGGCGAAACCATCGCCAACAAGATGGACGAGGAGGGCCGCCACTTCGCCGCCCAGCTCAAGTCTCCGGAAGCCAAGGAGGCCTTCGCCGCCTTCGCCGAGAAGCGCGCGCCCGACTTTGCGAAGGTCTCCTAGATGGCCCGCATCACCACAGGCCTGTCGCCCTTCACCGACGCCGCCGAGATCGCCGAGGACCATGACCTGACCGGCCGCACGGTGGTGATCACCGGCGCGGCCACCGGCATCGGCATCGAGACCGCCCGCGCGCTGGCCGCCGCAGGCGCCGAGGTCACCATCGCCGTGCGCAACCGCGAGGCCGGCGAGAAGGCCGCCGGCCAGATCAACGGCGACATCGGCGCCGAGCGGGTCAAGGTCGGCGCGCTGGATCTCTCCGATCTGGCCTCCGTGGCCGGCTTCGTCAGCGCCTGGGGCGACGCGCCGCTGAACGTGCTGATCAACAACGCCGGGGTCATGGCCTGCCCGCAGACCTACACCGCCAACGATCTGGAGATGCAGGTCGGCGCCAACCACTTCGGACACTTTCTGCTGGGCGTTGGCCTGACACGCGCCCTGATGAACGGCGCGGAGGAGGGGCGCTCGGCCCGGCTTGTCTCGCTGAGCTCCAGCGGCCACCGGCGCGGCGGCATCAACTGGGATGACATCCACTACCGCACCCGGCCCTACGACAAGTGGGAATCCTACGGCCAGTCCAAGACCGCCAACGCCCTGTTCGCCGTGGGCTACCACAAGCGCTTCGCCGACCTGGGGATCACCGCCAACTCGGTGATGCCGGGTGGCATCATGACCCCGCTGCAGCGCCACATGGCCCGCGAGGAGATGATCGCGCTGGGCTGGATGAACGCCGAGGGCGTGGTCCGCGAGGGCTTCAAGACCCCGGCCCAGGGCGCGTCCACCAGCGTCTGGGCCGCCATCGGTGCGGAGCTGGAGGGCGTGGGCGGGCTCTATCTCGAGAACCTTGCCGAGGCTGTGGCCTTCGACCCCGCCGATCCCTATCAGGGGGTCATGCCCCACGCCCTGGACCCCGAGAGCGCCGAGCGCCTCTGGGCCCTTTCCGAAGACACCACCGGAGTGAAGCTATGAGCCTGCAAGGCAAGACCCTCTTCGTCACCGGCGCCAGCCGCGGCATCGGCCTGGCCATCGCCCTGCGCGCCGCCCGCGACGGCGCCAATATCGCCATCGCCGCCAAGACCGCCGAGCCGCACAAGCATCTGCCCGGCACCATCTATTCCGCCGCCAAGGAGATCGAGGCGGCGGGCGGCAAGGCCCTGCCGCTGATCGTCGACGTGCGCGACGAGGCCAGCGTCTACGAGGCGGTGGAGAAGACCGTGGCGGCCTTCGGCGGGATCGACATCTGCGTCAACAACGCCTCGGCCATCCAGCTCACCGGCACCCTGCAGACCGACATGAAGCGCTACGACCTGATGAACCAGGTCAATGCGCGGGGCACTTACCTCACCTCCAAGGCCTGCATCCCGCACCTGAAGAACGCCGCCAACCCGCACGTCCTGGCCCTGTCGCCGCCGCTGGACATGAGCCCGCGGTGGTTCGGCGGCCACGTGGCCTACACCATGGCCAAGTTCGGCATGAGCATGTGCGTGCTGGGGATGGCCGAGGAGTTCAAGGCCGACGGTATCGCCTTCAACGCACTCTGGCCCCGCACCGGTATCGCCACCGCCGCCATCCAGTTCGCCCTGGCCGGCGACGAGGGCATGAAGCAGTGCCGTACAGTGGAGATCATGGCCGACGCCGCCCACGCGATCTTCGAGAAGCCGGCCCGTGATTTCACCGGCAACTTCCTGATCGACGACACCTTCCTCTACGCGCAGGGCGAGCGCGACTTCGACAAGTACCGGGTCGATCCCACCACCCGGCTGATGCCCGACTTCTTCGTGCCGGCGGACTCCGTGCCGCCGCCCGGCGTGGTCATCGGCTAGGTTTTCGCTTCGGCTTGTCCTTGGCGCGGGCGGCGGCTTCGATGCCCTTGCCCGCCCAGGCGGCCAGCAGG
>JAYVDG010000123.1:0-17655 GCA_043749525.1 Phenylobacterium sp. | reverse complement strand
CTTGCGCCGCCCCGACGGCCGAGACGGCTCCGATCAGGGCCATGGCGGCCAACTTGATCATACTCGACACCCTCGCCACCCTGGCGCTGCCCGGCCTTGCGCGGCCGTGTTGAACGGACAGGTTACGGCGGTGGGTGTTTGCAACCGGTGAACGACAGCGGATTTTAGCTGAACATCGCCAGCTTTTCGGGGCGGATGCGGTCCTTGCGGGTCGGCAGCTCGGTCATGATCCGCGCGCGGTCCTCGTCCGACAGCTTCTGCCAGGCGGCGACCTCGGTGAGCTGGCGGTAGCAGCCCATGCAGAGACCGGTTTCGCCGTCGATGGTGCAGACCTTGATGCAGGGGGTCGCGATCGCGGCGGGGCGGGGAGGCAGGTCGCTCATGAGGGGATAGCGTAGGTCACGGTGGCCTGGGCCGCCAGCCGATCCTCGCTCTCCGTCCAAAGCTTCACGTCGCAGACGGCGATGCGCCGGCCCAGGCGCAGGAAGCTGGCCTCGGCATGCAGGTCGCCGGGGGCCGCGCCGCGCAGGAAGTTCATCACCAGGGAGCTGGTCACCGCCATCAGCTGGTCGCCGATATGGGCCAGGATCAGGGCGTAGGCCGCGGTGTCGGCCAGGCTCATCAGGTTGGGACCGGAGATCACCCCGCCGGGGCGCAACATGCCGCCGCCATAGGTTCGGACGATATGGGCGCGGCCGGGGGCGAGGTCGGTCACCTGGGGCAGGGCCTCGATCGGCGCATCGGGGAAGGCGCGGGCCATCAGGGCGTTCACGCCGGCGACGTCGAGCTTGAGATCGGGCTGGGCCATATCCGTGTTCTGCCGAATGGCGCACAACATTACAAGATGTTTATGTTTATAAGTAACGATGTTCGTTGATTAAAGATTGGTGAGACTCGAATACTTAATGTTGCTGCGAATTCATTTGAAGCGTCCGCGGCGCAAGAGCAGGTTCCGCCCATTGTCGTTCGAGGGAAAACCTACAATGCGTATCGCCACTATCATGCTCACCGCCGCCGCGACCCTGATGGTCGCCGGCTCCGCCCTGGCCGCCGACGTCACCGACGTGAGCTTCATCCAGGCCAGCCGCTGCCGCGGGATCGCCTCGGTCACCGCCGCCGGCACCACCGATCTCGACTCCTGGCTGAAGGCCGCCAGCCGCAGCCGCGATAGCTCCGTCATCGCCAAGGCCGCCAACGCCCAGGACGCCGGGCGCCGCGAAGCCAAGACCACCAACGCTGAACGCAAGGCCCGACTGGCCGTCGAACTCAGCGGGCCCTGCCAAGCCTTCAAGGGCTAGTCTCTCGAACCGCCCTTGATGGAGCGCGTCGGCCCCCCCAGTGTCGGCGCGCTCTTTTCTTTTTGTCCCCAAGGGTTGCGGACTTGCGCGGACTCGACGGGAACCCGACCTAGGCGCAGGCTTTCTTGCAAGCGTGTCCAGCGGGGTTTCGGTCGGCCTATGAGCGTATTGAAACCTGGCGACACCGCCTGGCGCGTCGGGCGCGCCAACCGCGCCGCCTTCCTGATCGATACCGAGGCCTACTACACCGCCGTCTTCGAGGCGTTGCGGAAGGCCAAGCGTTCGGTGCTGCTGCTGGGCTGGGGCTTTGATCCCCGCACGCGGCTGTTCCCGGACGGCGTGGAGACCCCCGACGATCCCGATGAGGCCGGCCGCATCCTGGTGGAGCTGTCGCGCGCGCGGCCCGATCTCGACATCCGGCTGCTGATCTGGAAGTCGGCCCTGCCGATCGCCGCCAGCCAGGAATTCTTCCCCCACAAGGCCCGCAAGTGGTTCGAGCACACCGGCGTGAAGTTCCGCCTGGACGACTCCGTGCCCATGGGTGGTTGCCATCACCAGAAGCTGCTGGTGGTCGACGACAAGCTGGCGATCTGCGCCAGCGGCGACATCTGCGTCGACCGCTGGGACACGCCAGGCCACCGGGACCACGAACCGCGCCGCATCATGCCTGACCAGGAATGCCACGCGCCCCGGCACGAAGTGATGATGATGGTGGACGGTCCGGTCGCCAAGGACCTGGGGGATCTGGCCCGCGAGCGCTGGCGCCGGGCCACCAAGGAGACGGTCGAACCGCCGCCGGAGATGGACACCGATCCCTGGCCCGCTCACGTGCCGGCCCACCTGCTGGACATGGATGTCGGCATCGCCCGCACCATGCCGGCATGGCGCCATGAGCCGCAGGTGGAGGAAATCCGGCGGCTGACCCACGCCTCGATCCACGCGGCCAAGGACATCATCTATCTGGAAAACCAGTACTTCACCTCGCCGCTGATCGCCGAAGCCCTGGCGGCGCGGCTGGCGGAGCCAAACGGGCCCGAGATCGTGCTGATCTCCACCGGAGCCAGCCCCAGCTGGTTCGACCAACTGACCATGGACCGGGCGAGGTCCAACATGCTGTGGCGGCTGCGGACCGCCGATGTGTTCGGGCGCTTCAGGGCCTTTTACCCGATCACCCCGGCGGGCACGAAGATCATCGTCCACTCCAAGAGCACGGTCATCGACAACACCTTGGCCCGGGTCGGGTCGGCCAACCTGAACAACCGCTCCGGTGGCTTCGACACCGAGCTGGAGCTGGCTATCGAGGCCACCACCGACCGGGCGCGGCTGAACATCTCCGCCTTCCGCGACCGCTCCATTGGCCATTTCCTCGGCTATACCGGCGACGCGGTGGCCAAGGCGCGCCAGGAGCGCGGCAGCCTGATCGCTGGCATCGAGGCGCTCAACCGTGAAGGCCGGCTATCGCCGATCCTGCCGATGAAGATGACGGCGTTCGGGGAATTCGTGGCCGCCTACCACCTGGGCGATCCGGTGAACGTCAGCGATTGCTGGCGCCCGGGCCGACGACGGGACAGGCTCTATGCCGAGGCGCGCGCCCTGGGCGAAGGCGGCATGTTCGAGTCCCGCGACTGGAAGGCGCCGCTTACGAAACCTCGAAATCCATGACCAGCGGCAGGTGATCGGACGCCGCGCGGGTCAAGGGATTGAACGGCGCGGTCAGGTCGGTGACCCGGATCTCGGGGCTGACGAACAGATGGTCGATGCGCACCACCGGCAGGGCCGACGGGAAGGTCGAGGTCGGCTTCTTCTCCGGCGCCAGGCGGCGCGCGCCCTGCAGCCGGCCCACCAGGGTGCGGTAGACCACCGAGGTCGGGCTGGCGTTGAAGTCCCCCAGCAGGATGGTCGGTCCCTCGCACTTGGGGTGGCCCAGCCAGGATGGTCCGGCCAGGCACGCGGCCTGCAGTTGCTGCTCCTTGGGCACCAGGCCCAGGTGGGTGTTGATGATCTGCACCTTCTTGCCGTCGATCTCCACGGCGATCCAGAGAGCGCCGCGCGGTTCCAGCTGCGGGATGCGGCCATAGCCGGGCAGAGGGCCGACCTGGACCAGGTGCTCGGGGTAGGTGGTGAGGATGGCGTCGCCGTAGAGTTCCTCCTCCACCTTCATGGCGGCGTGGAAGTGGACGGCCATCTTCAGGCGCTGGGCGATCTCGTGGGCCTGGTCCACCTTGCCGGTGCGCAGGCGCCCAACATCAAGCTCCTGCAAGGCGACAATGTCGGGCTTGAGGCTGGCGATGACGTCGGCGACGCGGCCCACGTCCAGCCGGCGATCGGTGCCGACGCAGCGATGGACGTTGTAGGTGAGGATGCGCGGCATGGAGCCCGTGTGATGCGCGCCCTCTTCGCCGGGCGCAAGATCGGGAACGGCTGGCGTGGGGCGAAGGTTCGCTTCATGAGGGGCGAAATCAGGAGAGCGCAATGATCTGGATCGCCGCGGCGGCCGCCGCCACCAGCGTGATGGCCGGCCAGGGGCTGGCGAGCGTGCAGTGCCGGGTGGCCGCGGGCCAGGCGCTGCGCGACTGCGTGGTGCTGTCGGAGACCCCGGCCGGGGCCAATGTCGGCGCCTTCGCCCTCAAACTCGCGAAGGGTTTCCATCCGCAGAGGGGCGACCGCCGTATCCACCACGGCAAGATCGTCATCCGGATGAAGTTCAAGCTGCCTTGACGGACGCCCCCAGCGGCCGGGAGATAGCGGCCATGCAACACGACTTCATCCGCGGCCTGCCCAAGGCCGAGCTCCACCTGCACATCGAGGGCAGCCTCGAGCCCGAGCAGATGTTCGAGTTCGCCAAGCGCAACCGCATCGACCTGCCGTTCAAGTCGGTCGAAGAGGTGCGGGCCGCCTATGCCTTCTCCAACCTGCAGGACTTCCTGGACATCTATTACCAGGGCGCGGGCGTGCTGCAGACGGAGGAGGACTTCCGCGACCTGGCGATGGCCTATTTCCGGCGGGCGGCGGCGGACGGGACGGTCCATGCCGAGATATTCTTCGATCCTCAGACCCACACCGAGCGAGGCATCCCCTTCGCCGTGGCGGCCGACGGCCTGCTGGCCGGGATGGCCCAGGCGGAGAAAGAGCTGGGGCTCACCTCCAAGCTGATCCTCAGCTACCTGCGGCACCTGTCGGAGGAGGACGCCTTCAAGACCCTGAAGGAGGCCGAGCCCTACCTGGACCGCATGGTGGGGGTGGGCCTGGATTCTTCCGAGCTGGGTCATCCGCCCAACAAGTTCGCCCGGGTCTACAAAGCCTCGCGCGAACGGGGCCTGAAGCTCTCGGCCCACGCGGGTGAAGAGGGGCCGCCGGAATATGTCTGGGAGGCGCTGGACGGCTTAGCGGTGGACCGCATCGATCACGGCAACCGCTCGCTGGAGGACCCGGCCCTGGTGAAGCGGCTGGTGGCCGAGGGCATGACCCTGACGGTCTGTCCGCTGTCGAACCTGAAGCTCTGCGTGGTGGACGATCTCGCGAACCACCCTCTGAAGCGGATGCTGGACCTTGGGCTGAAGGCCACCATCAACTCCGACGATCCCGCCTATTTCGGCGGCTATATCGGCGAGAACTGGACGGCCACCACCGCCGCCCTGGGGCTGACCCGCGCCGAGCTGGCGACGCTGGCCCGCAACAGCTTCACGGGCTCGTTCCTTGCGCCCGGCGAGATCGCGTCCAGGGTGGCGCAGGTGGACGCGTATCTGGCCAAGGCCTGACATCTTCCAAGGGTTTTTGTTGACGCTGACGTCAACGTCATCTTCCCAAGGCGACGGCGTTTGCCTATGGTTCGACCGCACGCAATACGCTGTAAGCGGAAGCGCCAGGGAGCCTTGTGATGAACCTCGATTTCTCGCCCGAAGATAACGCCTTCCGTGAGGAGGCCCGGGCCTTCCTTGCCGACAGCTACCCCAAGGCTCTGCGCGAAAAGCAGGAACGCGGCGAGACGCTTGGCAAGGAAGATTACCTCTCCTGGCACCGCATCCTGGCGCAGAAGGGCTGGTCCGCGCCGTCGTGGCCGAAAGAGTGGGGCGGGACGGAGTGGACCCCCACCCAGAAGTATATCTGGTCCGAGGAGCAGGCCCGCGCCGACACCCTGGGCATCCTGCCCTTCGGCGTCGCGATGCTGGCGCCGGTGATCTACACCTTCGGCACCGAGGAGCAGCAGGCCAAGTTCCTGCCCGACATCCGCGACGGCAAGATCTGGTGGTGCCAGGGCTATTCCGAGCCCGGCGCCGGCTCCGACCTGGCCTCCCTGAAGACCCGCGCCGAGCGCGTGACCGGGGATGACGGCAAGGAATACTACATCGTCAACGGCCAGAAGACGTGGACGACCCTGGGTCAATACGCCGACTGGGGCTTCTTCCTGGTCCGCACCGATCCCGACTCCAAGCCGCAGGCCGGCATCAGCTTCCTGCTGATCGACATGAAGACGCCCGGCGTCACCGTGCGCCCGATCATCACCCTGGAGGGCGGCCACGAGGTCAACGACGTCTTCCTGGATAACGTGAAGGTCCCAGTGGAGAACCGCGTCTTCCACGAGAACCAGGGCTGGACCTGCGCCAAGGCGCTGCTGGCCCACGAACGCTCGGGCATCGCCGGGGTGGCGCGGTCGAAGCGTGGCCTGGAGCGGGTCCGCGAGATGGCCTCGACCGAGCTGTCGGACGCCGGCGGTTCGCTGCTGGCCGACGCCTTCTTCAGGCGCAAGGTGGCCGAGCTTGAGATCGACCTGACGGCCCTGGAATTCACCGAACTGCGCACCCTGGCCGGGGAAAGCAGCGGCAAGGGGCCGGGGACCGAGAGCTCGATCCTCAAAATCAAGGGCACCGAGATCCAGCAGCGCCTGCAGGAACTGGCCCTGGAAGCCGCGGGCCACTACGGCGCGCCGTTCCTGGGGGAGGGGGGCCACAACTCCGGCGTCGGCCCGCTGCATTCCATCGACACCGCGGGCGACTATTTCAACGGCCGCAAGACCTCGATCTACGGCGGCTCCAACGAGATCCAGCGTAACATCATCGCCAAGATGGTGCTGGGGCTCTAGCCGACCGACCGCGACAGAACACTGACCGGCCGCCAGGGAGGACACCGGCGGCCCACGACCCTTGGGGACGAACATGGATTTCAGCTTCACCGAAGAACAGTCGATGCTGCGCGACACGGTCGCCAGCTACCTGGCCGACAACTACAGCTTCGACCAGCGCCGCGCGGCGCTGAAAGCCGAGCCCGGCTGGCGGCCGCAGGTCTGGAAGGCCTTCGCCGACGAACTCGGCATCCTGGGCGCGGCCTTCTCGGAAGAGCAGGGCGGCCTGGGCGGCGGCGCGACCGACAACATGGTGATCATGGAGGAGCTGGGTAAGGCGCTCGTCGTCGAGCCCTACCTGCCCACCGTGGTGATCGGCGGCGGCTTCCTGAAGCACGGCAAGCCGGCGGGCACCGACGAGCTGATCGGCAAGATCATCGCCGGTGAGGCCATCATCGCCTTCGCCTATGCCGAGCCCCAGGGCCGCTACACCTGGAGCGACCTGAAGACCACGGCCAAGAAGGACGGCGCGGGCTACGTGCTCAACGGCCATAAGGCGGTTGTCATCGGCGCGCCTTACGCCACCCACCTGATCGTCACGGCGCGGACCGGCGGCGGCCAGCGGGAGGCCCAGGGCGTCTCGGTGTTCATCGTGCCCAAGGACGCCAAGGGCGTGACGACGCGCGACTATCCCACCGTCGACGGCTTCCGCGCGTCGGAGGTCTATTTCGAGAATGTCGCGGTGGGCGCCGAGGCCATGATCGGTCCCGAGGGCCAGGCCCTGCCGCTGGTGGAAAAGGTGATGGACGAGGCCGTGGCCGCGACCTGCGCCGAGGCCTGTGGCGTGCTGCGCCAGCTGCACGAAGGCACGGTGGAATACGCCCGCCAGCGCAAGCAGTTCGGCCAGCCGATCTCCAGGTTCCAGGTGCTGCAGCACCGGATGGTGGACATGTTCATCCAGCTCGAACAGTCGATCTCCATGACCTACATGGCCGACATCAAGCTGACCGAGAGCGATGTCGAGCGCGCCAAGGGCGTGTCGGCGGCCAAGGTACAGATCGGCAAGGCCTGCAAGTTCGTCGGCCAGAACGCCATCCAGATCCACGGCGGTATGGGCATGACCGACGAGATGGCCATCGGCCACTACTTCAAGCGCGCCACCATGATCGAGGCGGCCTTCGGCTCCACCGACCATCACCTGGCCCGCTACGAGACCTTGTCGCTCGGCAAGGCGGCCTAGGCTTTCGACGCCCTCTCCCGGTGGGAGGGGGCGCTCCGAACGGCGCGCCACATGTGCCGTGTACTGATCAACTTGTTTTGCGCCGCCAAGGCCAGATTCAGCGATGAACGCGGAGCCTTTTCGGTGTGTCCTGCATGCGACATGTCGCCGTAATGTCCCGGCGTTGAGGATTGGAACGTCAATAAAATCAGTATTATGTCGAATAATCCGCATGCTGAAATGGTCCGTATTCGGACGTTTTTCTTGCAAATCGGCGATGGGCGCGCGACTCTGTGATCCCGACGCGCTGACGACTAGGAGGGTGCAAGCCCCTGGAAGCCGCTTCGCGTCTCTTTCTGGCTCGACCAGCTGGTCAAGGAGACGCCAAATGACTGTCACCAAGATGGACCACGCCCTGTTGTCCTTCGCTTTCCTAGGCAATCTCTCGGCGCCTGCCCGGCGCAATCAGGGCAAGCCGCCGCCCATTCCGCGCGAAGCCAAGGCCCCCAAGGGATAGGCTTGCGACTCCCCGTCCGCATGGCCAAGCTGGCCGTGGACGGGGAGGGACGCCATGGGCAAGGACGCTCAGGTCCGCGCGACATTCGCCGGGGGTGAGGACGCCGGACGGCTGCAATACGAGGCGCCGAAATTGCTGTTCCGGGGCGCCGCGCGCCGGGTGTTCGAGGGCGAGGCGCTGAGGGGCGTCCGCGCCGAGGCCGGCGACCTCGTCCTGGCCGACGGCTCGCGGTTTGCCCTGGGCGACAAGGCCGCCGCCAGTTGGGCCGACGCGATCCTCAATCCGAAGAGTCGGCTGGACAAGCTGGGGGTGAAACCCGGCATGAGGGTCGCCGTGCTGAACGTCGCCGACGACGCCCTGGCCGGCGAACTGGCCGCGCGCGACGCGGCGCCGGTGGCTGACCTCACCGACCTGGACCTGCTGTTCTACGCCGCCGACAGCCTGGCGGAGCTGGACGCCATCCCCCGGTTGATCCCGGCGCTGGCCGACAAGGGCGCGCTGTGGATCGTGTCGCGCAAGGGCAAGGCGGCCGCGCTCAAGGACGTCGAGGTGATGGCGGCGGGCAAGGCGCACGGCCTGGTGGATAGCAAGGTGGTCAGCTTCTCCGACACGCTCACGGCGCTGCGGTTCACACGCCGCAGGGCCTGACGGTTCCCAGCGTCGCAAAAGCGCTCTAAGCCCGGCCCATGTCGCTCCGGGACTTTCTCCTCCTCGCCTTCGTATGCGTCGTCTGGGCGGCCAACAACATCGTGTCGAAGTTCGTGGTGGCCCATCTGGGGGCGCCGCCGATGTTCTACGCCGCGGTGCGTTTCGCCGTCGTGCTGATCGCGGTCTTCCCCTGGCTGCTGCCGATGCCGCGTCCGCGCTGGAGAATGGTGGTGGTGGGCCTGCTGATGGGCGCCGGCACCTTCGCCCTGGTGTTCATCGGCCTGAAGACCGCCAGCCCCTCGGCGGTGGCCATTGTCAGTCAGGTCGGCGTGCCGATCACCACCCTGCTGTCTTTCCTGATCCTGGGCGAACGGCTGACCGGGCGGCGCATCGCCGGCATGCTGCTGACCCTCACCGGCGTGCTGGCGGTGATGTGGGACCCGCACGGGTTCAGAATTTCCGGCGGCCTGCTGTTCATCGTCGCGGCCTCGTTCCTGGGCGGGCTCGGCGCGGTGATGATGAAACAGATGGAGGGCGTGAAACCCCTGCGCCTGCAGGCCTGGGTGGGGCTGTCCTCCCTGGTGCCGATGGCCATCCTGTCGGGCTGGCTGGAGCCGGGGCAGATCCAGGCCGGCGTCGCGGCGGGCTGGCCCTTCGTCGCCGCGGCCCTGTTCTCAGGCCTGGTGGTCTCGGTGGTGGCCCACACCCTCTATTACAGCCTGATCCAGAAGTATGAGGCGAACCTGATCTCGCCCCTGACCCTGATGACGCCGCTGGCCACCATCGTGGGCGGGGTGATCTTCACCCATGACGAGTTCGGGCCGCGGATGGCGTTCGGGACGGCGGTAGCCCTGGCCGGGGTGCTGGTGATCGCGCTGCGACCCAGCCAGGCCGTGGCTTTGTTGGTGGCCTTGCGCAACCGGTCGCAATAACCTTCGCCGCATGACTCCGATCCCCGCGCCTTCGCCCAACTTCGACGTCCGCAAGAGCCCGCCGGACATGATCGTCCTGCACTATACCGGCATGCAGACCGGCGAGGCGGCCCTGGCGCGCCTGCGCGATCCCGAGGCCAAGGTCTCCTCCCACTATGTGGTGGAGGAGGACGGCCGGATCTTCACCCTGGTGGCCGAGGAGCGGCGCGCCTGGCATGCGGGCGTCTCGTCCTGGAAGGGCGAGCGCGACATCAACGGCCGCTCGGTGGGGATCGAGATCGTCAATCCGGGTCATGAGTTCGGCTATCGCCCGTTCCCGGAGGCGCAGATCGCCGCGGTGATCGCGCTGGTGGCGGAGATCCGCACCCGCTGGACCATCGAGGACGGCGCCATCGTCGGACACTCCGACGTCGCGCCAGACCGCAAGCAGGACCCGGGCGAGCTGTTCCCCTGGAAGCGGTTGGCGCAGGCCGGTCATGGCCTGTGGGTCGAGCCCGCCGCCGCGCCAGGCCAGCCCATCGGCGAGGGCGAAGAGGGGGCGGCGGTCTTTGCCCTGCAGGCCGGGTTCACGCGGCTGGGCTTCGACTGCGCGCTGTCGGGGACCTTCGACGCCCACACCACCGCCGTCGTCACCGCCTTCCAACGGCATTGGCGGCCCGAGAAGGTGGATGGGATCGCCGACGGGGAGACTCGGGCGCGCTTGATCGGCCTGTTGCGGCTGGGAACCTGATGCGGGTCGCGGGATGGGCTTAGGGCTCGCCAACTGTGTCCTGAAGGTCGGCGAATACACGCTCGCGCCCCTGCAACGCGACGACGCCGACGGCCTTTTTGAGTTGTTTCGTGACCCTTTGGTGGCGGAATACATGGACATAGCCCCGCTTGAGAGCGTGGCCGAGGCCCATGACATCATCGATTGGGGCGCCGAACTCGCGGCCGGCGACGGTGGCGTTCGATGGACCATCCGGCGGACCGGGGCGCCTGATCTGATTGGCACCGTCGGCTTCAACAACCTGATCTTCGACCGCGCCCGTCGCGGCGAGGTGGCCTACGACCTGCGCCGCGCCGAATGGGGCCGGGGTGTGATGAGCCAGATCCTACCGCACGTCCTCTCCTTCGGCTTCAACGACCTCGCCCTGCGCCGCATCGAGGCCATGGTCACCCTGGGCAATGCGCGGTCCTGTTCGCTGCTGGAGCGGCACGGCTTTTCCCTTGAGGGCACGCTGCGCGATCACGCCCACTGGAAGGGGCGCTACTGGGACCAGCTGATCTACGGCCGACTGGCCGATTGACGGGGCCGGCGTCCCGGCCCATCAAGCCCGCGGACCAGATGGCTGGGCGGTCGCGCCTGTTTCGGCAGGCGAGGAAAGTCCGGGCTCCACGACGACATGGCGGTGGGTAACGCCCACCGGGGGTGACCCTAGGGATAGCGCCACAGAGAGCAGACCGCCGACGCTTCGGCGTCGGTAAGGGTGAAAGGGTGCGGTAAGAGCGCACCGCGGACCCAGCAATGGGGACGGCATGGCAAGCCCCGCCAGGAGCAAGACCGAATAGGGGTGTCGCGCCGGTTCGCCGGTAGGGCTGTCGTAGGCCCGAGACACCCGGGTAGGTCGCGAGAACCGTCCAGCGATGGGCGGTCCAGAGGAATGATCGCCAATGCCCGTTCGCGGGCGGCACAGAACCCGGCTTACAGGCCGTCTGGTCCATCATTTCCCAACTGAGGTTGCTAGAACAAGGGCGCACCGCATCCGGTGCGCGAGACTCTAGTTGTCCACAACCTATGCGGCGTTCCGTCGCTATATTTAACAAGTTCTCTGTATGTTCTGTGGATTGTTTACGGCCGTTAACCATAATCCTGTGCGAAATCTTTGAATCCACGCTAAATAGTCATTCAGAGGCATTGTCGCCCAATTGAGCCCGTGTTAACCTAGTTCTTGTCTGCTGAGCATTGCGGCCGTGTGATTTGCGGCCCGGCCGGTGGAACGAGGGCGGTCCGAGCGGGGACCGGTTAACTGGGGCGCGGCGGGATGTTCGTCTCGACGTTCGAGAAGCAGCTGGACGCAAAGCGGCGCATCGTTGTGCCGCAGGAATTCCGCGCTCTCGCCTCTGGTCCCTTTGACGGAATCATCTGCTTTCCCTCCATCGAAGCCGACTGCATCGAGGGTGGCGGAAAGACGCTGCTGGACCGTTATCTGGGCGTCATCAACGAGATGGATTTCGGCGACCCTCTGCGCTCGGCCCTGGAAACTTCGATCCTGGGCGGCATGGCCAAGATGAGCTTCGACACCGCCGGCCGCGTGACCCTTCCCGAGGGGCTCTGCGACATGTTCGGCCTGAGCGACTGGGTTGTCGTGGTCGGACTCGGCGACCGGTTCCAGATCTGGGAGCGCGAGGCGTTCCAGGCCCACCGCGCGGCCCAACGCGAGGTGGCCCGCGACGGCCTGGCCCAGCTGCGCGCGGCCCAACGCGCCGCCCGCGCCGGGGTCGGCGCGTGACCGTCCCCCACACCCCCGTCCTGATGGCCGAGGTGATCGAGGCTCTGCAGCCCGGTCCCGGCCAGACGATCGTCGACGGCACGTTTGGGGCTGGCGGCTATTCCCGCGCCCTGCTTGCCACCGGCGCGCAGGTCATCGCCTTCGACCGAGATCCCACCGCCCGCCGGTTCGCTGAGGGCCTGGGCGACCGGTTCCAGCTGATCGAGGCCTGCTTCTCCGAGATGGACGAGCGCTTGGGGGAGGGCTCCGTCGATGGTGTGGCCCTGGACCTGGGGGTTTCCTCCATGCAGCTTGACGAGGCCGACCGCGGCTTCTCCTTCATGCGCGACGGTCCCCTGGACATGCGCATGGGCGCCACGGGGCCGACCGCCGCCGACCTGATCAACACCGCCGAGCCGGCCGAGCTGTCGCGCATCTTCTGGGTCTATGGCGAAGAGAAGAAGGCCCGCCGGATCGCCGGCGCCATCGCGCGCCGCCGCGAGGAGCAGCCCTTCGAACGCACCCTTGAGTTCGCCGACTTCGTCGAGCGGGTCCTGGGCGGCCGTCGCGGCGCCAAGGTCCACCCCGCCACCCGCACCTTCCAGGGCCTGCGCATTGCGGTGAACGACGAGCTGTCCGAGCTTGAGGCCGGCCTAGCGTCCGCCGAGCGCGTGCTGAAGCCGGGGGGCCGCCTGGCCGTGGTGACCTTCCACTCGCTGGAGGACCGGATCGTGAAGTCGTTCTTCACGCCCCGCGCCGGCCAGACGCCCGCCGGTTCACGCCACCTGCCGCCGGCCCAGGCCGGCGCGCCGCCGAGCTTCGACCTGATCTTCAAGGGCGCTCACCCGCCTTCCGACGCCGAGACCGCCGCCAATCCGCGCGCCCGCTCGGCCAAGCTTCGCGCCGCGGTCCGCACCGAGGCCCCGGTCTGGAGGGAGGCCGCATGAGCTTGCTCGATCGCCGTGTCCGGGGCTTCCGTCTCGTCGATGTCGTGGCTCTGGCGCTGCTGATCGCGCTCGTCATGTCGGTCTATCTGGCGAAGACCATCGCCGGCCGCGAGCGCACGGAGATCGCCTCGGTCGAGCGCCAGATCGCCGCCGAGCATGACCGCATCCGCCTGCTGAAGGCCGAGGTCAGCCACTTGGAGCAGCCCAACCGCATCGAGCAGCTGTCCACCGGCTATCTGGGCTTGGCGCCCATCTCCGCCAAGCGCGAGATCGCGCCGGACTCCCTGGCCGAGATCGCCCGCAAGGAGCCGAAGTCTTGAGCCTGGCCCACCCGAACTTCCAGGCGCCCGGCTGGGGCTGGCTGAAGGCGCGGCTCTGGGGCCTGGAGCACGCTTTCGAGCGCGCGAAGGCGGCGGGCCGGGCCGAGGACGACACCCGCATCCGTATCTTCTTCGTGGCCGCCATGTTCGCCGCGGGGTTCGTCACCCTGGGGATCGGCGCTACGCGCATGGCGCTGTTCTCCGACGCCGGGAAAACGAACGGCCTGACCGCGCCGGTAGGGGCGGCCCGCGCCGACCTGACCGACCGCAACGGCGCCATGCTGGCCGCCGACCTGCTGCATTACGGCCTCTATGTCGATCCCCGCGAAATCTGGGACACCAATGAGACCCGGGCCGCCCTGCGCCTAGCCCTGCCGGGCCTGTCGCCCGGGCGGCTGGACCGTGCTCTGCGGGGCGAGCGCCGTACCTTCCTGGCGGGCGGCCTCACGCCCGACGTGCGGGGGCGCATCCACGAACTCGGCCTGCCCGGGGTCACCTTTGAGCCGGAGCAGCATCGCCTCTACCCGCTGGGCACCACCGCCGCTCATCTGATCGGTTTCGCAGACACCGGCGGCGAAGGCCTTTCAGGCGCGGAGCGGGCGCTGAACGACACGGTGCGCAGGGGCGCCTCGGCCCATCAATCGGTGCCCCTATCGATCGACCTACGCGTGCAGGCGGCGCTGGAGGACGAGGTCGGCAAGGCGGCGCAGCAGTTCGGAGCAAAGGGCGCAGTCGGGATCGTCACCAACGTGCACACCGGCGAAATTCTGGGGATGGCAAGCTATCCGACCTTCGATCCCAACCAGGCGGGAGCCAGCTCGCCAGACGCGCTGCTGAACCGCGCCGCGGCGTCGGTCTACGAGATGGGTTCGACCTTCAAGGTGTTCACCATCGCCATGGGGCTGGATTCTGGGACCACCACCCTGGCTTCAACCTTCGACACCAGTTCGACGATGCACATCGGGTCGCGGGCCATCCACGACCACGACAAGGTCAACTACAACATGACCGTGCCGGAGATTTTCATAAAATCCTCGAACATCGGGGCGAGCCGGGTGGCGCTGCAGGCCGGTGGCCCGACGATGATCAAATATTTCGGCGCTTTCGGCCTGCTCAAGGCCGCGCCGCTTGAATTGACGGAAAGCGCCAAACCGATCGTGCCGCGCAAGTGGAACGAGGACACCATCGCCTCGGCCTCCTTCGGGGCGGCCATCTCGGTCTCGCCGGTCTCTCTGGCCGCCGCCATGGGCTCGGTGCTCAACGGGGGCACCTATGTGCCCCTGACCATCCGGCCGATGAAGCCCGACGCGCGACCCCAGGGCCAGCGGGTGATCTCCGAGGAGACCTCCAGGGCGATGCTGGACCTGATGCGCATCAATGTCATGCGCGGCACGGGCACCCGCGCCGACGCGCCCGGCCTGCGGGTCGGGGGCAAGACGGGGTCGGCGGAAAAGGCGATGGGTGGGCGCTATGTCCGCGACAAGCTGGTGGCCTCCTTCGCCGCGGTCTTTCCCACCGACGGCCCGCTGGAGGCCGATCGCTATTTCGTCCTGATCATGATGGACGAGCCGAACGGCACCAAGGAAACCTATGGCTTCCGCACCGGGGGCTTCACCGCCGCCCCCGCCGCCGGCCGTGTCATCGATCGCATCGCCCCGTTCCTGCACGTGGCCCGCCGCAGCGATCTGCCCAACCCCAATCTGCAGGTTGTGGTCGATCCTCTGGCCGGGGCGGACGAGCACTGATGGGCGTTCGTCTCTCCCAACTGGTGGCGCGCGACCTGGCCGTCGATCCGGTGATCGAGGGCGTGACCGCCGACAGCCGCAAGGTGCAGCCGGGCTTCCTGTTCGCCGCCTTGCCGGGGACCAAGGCTGATGGCCTGGCCTTCGTGGCGAGCGCGGTCTCCGCCGGCGCCGCCGCTGTGATCGCCACCGCAGAGGCTCCCGGCGTTGATGTGCCCTTCGTGGTGACCCCCGACCCGCGTCGCGCCTATGCCTTGGCCGCCGCCGCCTTCTGGAAGGATCAGCCGGCCACCGTGGTCGCGGTGACCGGCACCAATGGCAAGACCTCGGTCGCCGCCTTCTGCCGCCAGATCTTCAACGCCGGCGGCCATCGCGCCGCCAGCATGGGAACCCTCGGCGTCTACGCCACGGGGCCGGACGGCTTCGACGCCCAGTTGGAGCCGCCCGGCCTGACGACCCCCGACGCAGCCGACGTCACCGAGCTGATGAGCAAGCTGGTGGCCCAGGGCGTGACCCACCTGGCGCTGGAGGCGTCCTCGCATGGCATCGATCAGCGGCGCCTGGACGGCGCGCGGATTCTGGCCGCCGGCTTCCTGAACCTGACCCAGGACCATCTCGACTACCATCTGACGATGGAAGCCTATCGCGACGCCAAGCTGCGGCTGTTCACGACCCTGCTGCCGCGCGGCGGGACCGCCGTGCTGAACGCCGATTCCGACGCCTATCACGCCTTCGCCGCCGCCGCCGTCACCCACGGCCAGAGCGTGAGGTCGGTGGGCGAGGCGGGGCAGGGGCTTACGCTCGTGGCTCGCACGCCGACGCCGGAAGGGCAGCGCCTGACGATCCTGGCGCAGGGCCAGACCTATGAGGTGAACCTGCCCCTGGTGGGCGGCTACCAGGCTTCCAACGCCCTGGTGGCGGCGGGCCTTTGCATCGCCGCCGGCGAACCGGTGGTGGGCGTCATGAAGGCGCTGGAAAATCTCGACGGCGCGCCGGGCCGGCTGCAGCTGATCGGGAGCGGTCCCAGGGGCGGCGTAGCCTATGTGGACTACGCCCATACGCCCGACGGCCTGGAGACGGTGCTGAAGGCCCTGCGGCCGCACGTCGAGGGCAAGCTGATCGTGGTGTTCGGGGCCGGCGGCGACCGCGACCGCACCAAGCGCCCGCTGATGGGCGGCATCGCGGCTATGCATGCCGACATCGCCATCGTCACTGATGACAATCCCCGCAGCGAGGACCCCGCCGCCATCCGCGCGGAGGTCTCGGCCGGAACCACGGGCATGCAAAACATTGGCGACCGCCGCGCGGCGATCCGCGCGGGCGTGGCGCTGCTGGAGGCCGGCGACGTCCTGGTGGTGGCCGGGAAGGGCCACGAACAGTACCAAGCCATCGCAGGCGTGGTGCATCACTTCGACGACGTGGTCGAGACCGAGCAGGCCCTGCGAGACCAGCCATGAGCCTGTGGACCGCAGGCGAGATCGCCCAGGCGACCGGCGGCCAGGTGGTCGGCGACTTCGCCGTGGACGGCGTCTCCATCGACACCCGCTCCATCGAGACCGGTGACCTGTTCGTGGCGCTGGCGGGCGTTCGCGATGGCCATGAGTTTGTGGCCCCGGCGCTGGCCAAGGGCGCGACGGGTTCACTAGTGAGGCAGGCGGTGGGCGGGTCCTACGTCCTGGTGGAAGACACCTTCAAGGCCTTGGAAATGTTGGGAGAAGCCGCGCGGGTTCGCGCGCCTCAGGTGCGCCGTGGGGCGGTAACCGGCTCGGTCGGCAAGACCAGCGTCACTCAGGCGGTGCGTGCGGGCCTGATGCTGGCCGGCAAGGCCCACTCCTCGGTGAAGAGCTACAACAACCATATCGGCGTGCCGCTCACCCTGGCGCGGATGCCCCGCGACACTGAGCGCGCCGTCTTCGAGATCGGCATGAACCACGCCGACGAGATCACCCCGCTGTCGCGCTTCGTGCGGCCTCACGCGGTGGCGATCACCACGGTGGGCGCGGTTCATGTGGAGAACTTTCCGGACGGCGAGATCGGGGTGGCCCGCGCCAAGGCCGAGATCTTCGACGGCATCGAGCCCGGCGGCGTCGCCATCCTAAACGCCGACAATTCCTGGTTCGACCTGCTGAGCGACGCGGCCCGCAAGGCCGGCGCCAAGGTCCTGAGCTTCGGAGCGGGCGAGGCCTGCGACGCCCGGCTGATCGACTTCCAGCCCCAGGCCGACCACGCGGTGGTCCAGGCCCGGCTGCACGGCAAGGCGCTGGACTTCCCGATCCTGCAGAAGGGCTTCCACTGGGGCCCGAACAGCATGGCGGTCCTGCTGATGCTGGAGGCCCTGGACGTGTCGTTGGGCGACAGTCTGGCCGCGCTGGGGGCCTTCGAGCCCCTGGAGGGCCGGGGCGCCGAGAAGACCATTTCTCTGCCGGGCGGGGCCTTCACCCTGATCGACGAGAGCTACAACGCCAATCCGATCTCCATGACCGCCGCCTTCAAGAGCCTGGG
>JAYVDG010000122.1:0-7088 GCA_043749525.1 Phenylobacterium sp. | reverse complement strand
GCGGTGATCTCGGCCATGCGGGCCTCGACGGCGGCGGGATCATCGGCGGTTCCCTCGAACAGCGCCCCGGTGAAGATCAGCCCGCCTTCGGTCGCCTTGGCCGACTTGCGATAGGTGAAACCCATCTCAGCGTTGGAGAAGGTCACCCGCTCCCCGCCCCGCGTCACCGCATAGGCCTCCACCAGCACGTCTTTGGTCTCGGCGCCGTAGCACCCGGCGTTCATCATCGCCGCGCCCCCGATGGAGCCCGGCACCCCACGATAGAATTCCAGCCCCGCGATCCCGGCCTTGCCCGCCTCGCGGGCCACCATGGCGTCCAGGGCCGCGGCGCCGGCATAGATGCGGTTGTCAGCGCGCGGCTCGATCCTGCCGAAGGCGCGGCCCGCCAGCCGGATCACCACGCCCTCGACCCCGCCGTCGCGGACCAGGGTGTTGGAGCCGACGCCGAGCACCGTGACCGGCACGGCGGCGTCCAGGCCTCGCAGGAAGTCGGCCAGGTCGTCCTCGTCCTGCGGCAGGAACAGCAGCTCGGCTGGCCCGCCCACCCGGAACCAGGTGAAAGGGGCTAGAGGCTCGTCACGCAGCAGCTTGCCGCGTACCTTGGGAAGGTTATCGAGCCCCCTCATTTTGCGGCCAGCGCCTCAAGTTGCGCTGGCAGGGCGTAGGCCCAGCTGGTGATGTCGCCGGCCCCCAGGCAGACCACCAGATCGCCGGGCTTGGCCTCATCGGCCACCACCCGGGCCAGGGCCGAGGGGTTCTCCAGCGGCAGGGCGCGGCGATGGCCGTAGCGACGCAGGCCCTCCACCAGGCCGTCGCGGCTGGCGCCCTCGATGGGGCTCTCACCGGCGGTGTAGACGTCCGACACGATCACCACGTCGGCGTCGTTGAAGCAGCCGCAGAACTCACTGAATAGGTCGTGCAGGCGCGAATAGCGGTGCGGCTGCACCACGGCGATCACCCGGCCGTTGGTCACCGCGCGAGCCGCCTTCAGCACCGAGGAGATCTCCACCGGGTGGTGGCCGTAGTCGTCGATGATGCGGATGCCGTTCACCTCGCCCACCGTCGTGAACCGCCGTCCCACCCCGCCGAAGGTAGTCAGGCCCTGGCGGATGTCGGCCTCCGACACCCCCAGCTCGCGAGCGATGGCGATGGCGGCGAGCGCGTTCATCACATTGTGGTGGCCCGCCATCGGCAGGTGCAGATCTTCCCAGCGCATGGGATCGCCGTCGCGGGGCGCGATGATGGCGTCGAAGCGCGAGCCGTCCGGCCCCATGCTGATCTTCTCGGCGCGGACCTCGGCCTGCGGGTTGACGCCATAGGCGATCAGCCGCCGGTTCACGACCTTGGCGGCCATGGCCTGGACGTCGGGGTGATCGGTGCAGACCGCGGCGAAGCCGTAGAAGGGCACGTTCTCCACGAAGTCCTGGAAGGCCTTCTTCACCGCGTCGAAGTCGCCGTAATAGTCCAGGTGCTCGGGGTCGATATTGGTGACGATGGCGCAGGTGGACTTCAGCTTCAGGAAGGTGCCGTCGCTCTCATCGGCCTCCACCACGATCCACTCGCCTTCGCCCACCTTGGCGTTGGTGCCATAGGCGTTTATGATCCCGCCGTTGACCACCGTCGGGTCCATGCCGCCGGCGTCCAGCAGAGCGGCCACCAGGGAGGTCGTGGTGGTCTTGCCGTGCGTGCCGCCCACGGCGACTGAGAACTGCAGCCGCGTCAGCTCAGCCAGCATCTCGCCACGATGGACGAGGGGCAGGCGCCGCTCGCGAGCGGCCAGCATCTCGGGGTTATCGGCCTTGATGGCCGTCGAATAGACGATGGCCGAGGCGCCCTCGATATTGCCTGCGCCTTGGCCGATGAAGACCTTGATCCCCAGCTTCTCCAGCCGCTCGGTATTGGCGCTGGCCTTGGCGTCGGAGCCCTGCACGCTGTAGCCGATGCGCAGCATGATCTCGGCGATGCCGCTCATGCCGATCCCGCCGATGCCGATGAAGTGCACGGGGCCGACGGCGAACGGGACGGGACGGCGGTTCATCGGGTCAGGCCTTGGCTGCGGTCTTCTCGACCAAGTCGGCCAGTCGCTCTGCGGCGTCGGGCTTGGCGATGGAGCGGGCGCCGGCGGCCATGCGGGCCAGGCGATCGGGATTGGTCAGCAGCTTTTCCAGCGCGTTGGCCATGGAGTCGACGGTCAGCTGGTGCTCGCGAGCCATCTGGGCGCCGTGGGCGTCCACCATCACCTGCGCGTTCTGGCCTTGGTCGTCGTCCAGAGCGATGGCGAGCGGCACGAGGATGGCGGGTTTGCCGGCGATGGCGAACTCGCAGACCGTACCGGCCCCGGCCCGGCCGATCACCAGGTGGGCGTCCTTCAGTCGGCCGGCCATGTCGCGGAAGAACGGCGCGATCTCGGCGTCCACCAGGGCGTCGGCATAGACCTTCCGGGCTTGATCCATGTTCTCGGCCCGGGTTTGCTGCTGCACCTTCAGGCGCACACGCAGGGCTTCGGGCAGCATTCGGATGGCTTCGGGCATCAGCTCCGACAGCAGGCGCGCGCCCTGGCTGCCGCCGGTGATCAGCAGTCGGATCGGGCCACCGTCCTCCGGCGGGATATAGGGCAGTTCGTACAGCGCCCGGATCTCGGGACGCACCGGATTGCCCACCACCAAGGCGCTCGCCGCGACCTTGGGCGGGGCCTTCTGCAGCATGGGGAAGGCGCAGGCGACGGCCTTCACGTGGCTCACCAGCCGGCGGTTGGCGCGGCCCATGACCGAGTTCTGCTCGTGCATGACGGTGGGCAGGTTCAGCGTGATCCCGGCCAGCAGGCCCGGCACGGACGGATAGCCGCCAAAGCCGATCACCACGTCTGGCTTGATGCGCCGGAAGGCGGCGCGGGCCTGCATGACGCCACGGATGATGGACAGGCCGGCCAGGGCCATACCGACCGGATCGCGCGGCTTGTAGGTGCGGGCCGACAGGCCGATCCGCTCCTCGGCCGGGAAGCTCTGGGCGAAGGCGGCGACGCGCTCGTCGCTTGCCAGCACGATGCGCCAGCCGCGGGCGATCAGGGCTTCGGAAAGCGCCTGGGCGGGGAAGAGGTGCCCACCGGTGCCTCCGGCGGCGACGACGGCGATCTTGCGCATGGGTGCGCTTTAGGCGAACGCCGCGGACTTGGCGAGGCCCTCGCCCTGGGAATAGGCCCCGGGACGGCGCCTTGTCAGCGCGAGCGCCAGTCCGAGCGTCAGGCAGATGGCCAGCATGGACGAGCCGCCATAGGAGATGAACGGCAGGGTCATGCCCTTGGTGGGGATCATGTTGAGGTTCACAGCCACGTTAATGAAGACCTGTTCGCCCACCAGCACGAAGAGGCCGGCCGCGGCCACCTGCTGGAACGGGTCGCTCAGCTTCATGGCCTTGTAGAGCCCGCGGATCACCACGAAGGCGAAGAGGGAGATCAACATCAGCGAGAAGATCAGGCCATATTCCTCGGCCGCCACGGAATAGATGAAGTCGGTGTGCAGGTCGGGCACGTGACGCTTCATGACGCCCTCGCCCGGACCCCGCCCGAACATCTTGCCCGCCGCGATGGCCTCGGCCGCCCGGTCAACCTGGTGGGTGTCGGCCCTGTCGGGGCTGAGGAAGCGGTCCACGCGGCTGGCCACGTGGGGGAACAGGAAATAGGTCGAGGACAGGCCCGCCACGGCCGTGCCGCCCAGCAGCATCACCCAGGAGAGCGGCACCCCGGCCATCCAGAAGGCGGCCCCGAAGGCCACGGTGATCAGCACCGTCTGGCCGACGTCCGGCTGGATCAACAGCAGGCCCACCGACAGCAGGTAGAGGCCAAAGGCGATGGTGACGCCCGGCACGCCCTGACCCTTCTGCCCCTCGGCGAACATCCAGGAGACCAGGATGATCAGGGCCGGCTTCATGAATTCCGACGGCTGCAGGGTGAAGCCCGCGAACTCCAGCCAGCGGGTGGCGCCCTTGGCGTTATGGCCGATGAACGGGAGGATCATCATGATCGCGATGGCCGCGATGTAGATGAAGAAGGCCGCGCGCCGCACGCCCTTGGTGTCCAGCATCGAGGTGGAGATCAGGATCACCGAGCCGGCGGCGGCGAACAGGCACTGGCGCACGGCGAAGTGGAAGGGGTCGCCGATACTCATCCGCGCCGCCGCCGACGGGCTGGCGGCGAAGGACATCAGCACGCCCAGGATGATCAGGACGCCCACGGCGCCCAGCATCCAGCGGTCGATGGTCCACCACCAGACGCCGACCGGGGTGCGGTCGCTGCGGGCGAAGGCGTGGGCCTGCTGCGGCTGGGCGGTCATGCGCGGGCCCCCTTGGCCGCGGGCGCGGTCAGGCCCCGGACCGCGGCGCGGAACGCGTCGCCCCGGGCCTCGAAGTCAGCGAACTGGTCGAAGGAGGCGCAGGCCGGCGACAGCAGCACCACGGCGTCCTGGCCCTTGGCGGCGGCGTCGGCATAGGCCTTGGCGACGGCGACCTCCATGGTCCCGCAGGCGACGCTCTGGGCCTTGCCCTTCAGGGTCTCCTCGAAGGCCTCGGAGGCCTCGCCGATCAGATAGGCCTTCTCGATCTTGGGGAACAGGTCGGCCAGGGCGTCGATGCCGCCGGTCTTCGGCTGGCCGCCGACGATCCAGTAGAACTTGGGATAGCTCGACATCGCCTGGCGTGCGGCGTCGGTGTTGGTGGCCTTGCTGTCGTTGACGAAACGCACGCGGCCCACCTGACCCACGGTCTCCATGCGGTGCGCCAGGCCCGGGAAGGTCATCAGCCCCTCGGCGGCGTCCTCGGCCGAGATGCCCAGGCCACGGGCGGCGGAATAGGCGGCGGCCGCGTTCTGCCAGTTGTGGCGGCCCGGCAGCGATCGGGCCCGCAGCAGGTCGGCGACCTCGACGGCGCGCTCGCCAGTGGCGTCGTAGAGCAGGCCCTGCAGGGCGTAGACGCCCCGACCCATGGCCTTGGAGGCCGAGATCGGCACGATGGTGCGGCGGTTGGCGGCGGTGATCTCGGTGCAGATCCGCTGACCCCAGGGATCGTCCACCCCGATGACGGCGGTGTCACCCTTGCCCTGGTTCAACAGGATGCAGCGCTTGGCGGCCACATAGCCCTCCATGCCGCCGTGGCGCTCCAGGTGATCAGGCGAGATGTTCAGCAGGATGGCGACGTCGGGCTTCAGGCTGGTGGTCAGGTCGAGCTGGTAGGAGCTCATCTCCAGGACGTAGACGGCCCCGCCGTGCATGTCCTCAAGGTCCAGGACCCCCACGCCGATATTGCCGCCGACCCGCGTGTCGCGGCCGGCCGAGGCGCAAATGTGGCCGATCAGGGCGGTCGTCGTGGACTTGCCGTTGGTGCCGGTGATGGCGACGATCTTCGGGCGCTTGTGCTCGGGCGCGGCGTTCACCGCCCGCGCAAACAGCTCCATGTCGCCGACGATCTCGACGCCGAATTCCTTGGCCTTGGTGACGGTCCAGTGCGGTTCGGGATGGGTGAGCGGCACGCCCGGCGACAGCATCAGGGCGGCGAACTGCGTCCAGTCGGCGGTGGTCAGGTCCACCAGCGGCAGGCTGAGCGCCTCCGCGGCGGCGCGGCCTTCGGGACGCTCGTCCCACAGCGCCACCTGAGCGCCGCCGGCCAGCAGCGCGCGCGCGGCGGCCAGACCCGTACGGGCCAGGCCGAACACGGCGACCGTCTTGCCTTCGAAGCCGCGGACCGGGATCATGACCTGCTCAAGCCCTCCCCTACCGCAGCTTCAGGGTGGCGAGGCCGAAGATGGCCAGCATCACCGCGATGATCCAGAAACGGATCACCACGGTGGATTCCGACCAGCCCAGCTTCTCGAAGTGGTGGTGGATCGGGGCCATGCGGAACACCCGCTTGCCCGTCAGCTTGAACGAGGCGACCTGGATCATCACCGACAGGGTCTCCAGCACGAAGAGACCACCAATGATGCCCAGCACGATCTCATGCTTGGTGGCCACGGCCACGGTGCCGATGGCGCCGCCCAAGGCGAGCGAACCGGTGTCGCCCATGAAGATCTTGGCCGGAGGCGCGTTGTACCAGAGGAAGCCCAGACCCGCGCCGATCATGGCCCCGCAGAACACGCCGACCTCGCCCACGCCGGGCACGAAGTGCAGCTGCAGGTACTTGGCGAAAACGTAGTTGCCCACGAGGTAGGTGATCAGACCGAAGGCCGCGGCGGCGATCATCACCGGCACGGTGGCCAGGCCGTCCAGGCCGTCGGTGAAGTTCACGGCGTTGGCCGCGCCCACAATGATGAAGGCGCCGAAGGCCAGGTAGAACCAGCCCATGTTCCAGAGCAGGCCCTTGAAGATCGGGAAGGCCACGGAGGTGGCCAGTTCCGGCGACTCCGGCGGCCGGCCGCCGTAGATGACGATGAGCGCGACGGCGGCGAGAGCGATAAGCGTCTCCAACACCAGGCGGACCCGGCCCGAAACGCCGTCCGTCGTCTGCTTAGTCACCTTGGCGTAGTCGTCGGTGAAGCCGAGGATGCCGTAGCCCACGGTCACCAGGATCACGGCCCAGACATAGACGTTGGAGAGGTCTGACCACAGCAGGGTGCCTACCAACAGTCCGGCCAGGATCATCACCCCGCCCATGGTCGGGGTGCCGGCCTTCTCCACCACGTGACGGGCGATGCCGTCGGCGCGGATCGGCTGGCCCTTGCCCTGCTTGGCCTGCATCCAGCGAATGAAGCGCGAGCCCATCAGGGCTACCACCAGCTGCGCCGTGAACAGCGCCATGCCGGTGCGGAAGGTCAGGTATTTCAGCAGGTTGAGGATCGGCACGTGGCCGCCCGCCGACATCTGCTCATACAGCCAATAGAGCATCAGCCCCCCTTCCCTGAACGACCGTCGAGAGCGACCAGCGCGGCTGTCACCGCGCCCGCTTTCGAGCCGTTGGAACCCTTGACCATCACCAGATCCCCGGGCTCTACGGCCTGGGTGACCTGCGGCGCTAGCTCGGCCGCAGACTCGGCGTACCCGCCCCGCCGAGTCGGCGGAAGGGCGTCCCAGAGGGATTTCATCAAAGGTCCGGCGCAGAACACC
>JAYVDG010000121.1:0-7105 GCA_043749525.1 Phenylobacterium sp. | reverse complement strand
CCTTGACGGTGGTGTTGTACAGCGGCAGGTCGGTGCCGCTCTGAACCGCCAGGTCATAGGTGTAGTAGCGGGCGCCGCCGGTGATCTGCCAGGCCGGGGTGATCTGATAGTTCAGCTCGCCGAAGCCCGCGGACTCCGTCAGCTTGCTCTTGGTGACACTGTAGTACTCCACCGAGTCAGGCCGCAGCGGGCCTTTGGCGAACACCGACTTCAGATAGGCGTCGTAGTGGGGCGTGAACTCCTTGGACGAGGAGTCGCTGTCCTTCTTGTTGTAGAAGCCGCCGACGATCCAGCTGAAGGCGGAGTCGCCCTTGGAGACCAGGCGCAGTTCCTGGGTGAAGCCCTTGTCCTCGCGGTCCTCCTGGGTGAAGGCGGTGAAGCTGGGGAAGGCCTCGTAGCTGTATTCCAGGCCGATCAGCAGGTCGGTCTGGTCGCGATGGCCCAAGGCCTTGTACTTCGAGGAGCCAGTAGCCGAGGTCAGCTCGGCGAAGCCCAGGTCGAAGGTGGCTTCCAGGGCCAGCAGCTGGTTGGTCATCTCGTTGGGCTCGGGCACCCGGGTCAGGGACGACCATTTGTCGATCTTGACGGGGAAGGTCGAGACGCCGCTGCCGCTGATCTGGCGGCCGCCGACCTTGGCGTTCTGGTAGTAGTAGGTGAGGTTAAGATCGACCGCGTCGGTAGGCTTCCATCGGAAGCCGAGCCGGCCCGACAGGGTTTCCTCGGTGTTCACGTCCGTCTTGCGGTGCAGGTTGGCCCGGACCGCCGTGGGGTCGGTGAAGTCGGGATCGGGATCGGAGACGCCCACCTGGTTCACCAGGAAGGGCTGGTCGATAAAGCCCTGATCGTTGAGGTAGTCGATGTTGAAGCGGACGGCGAAGGTGTCGCCGACCGGCGCGTTCACCGTGAAGCCGAAGTCGGTGCTGGGGTTGGAGCCGTGGGTATAGCCATAGGCGTCGCCGCGCACGCTGCCGTCCCAGGAGCCGAGGTGCGGCCGGGTGGGGATATAGCGGATCGCGCCGCCCAAGGTGCCGGCGCCGTAGAGGGTGCCCTGCGGACCCAGCAGGAATTCGACCCGCTCGATGTCGTTCAGCTTCAGATCCACGAACAGCGGGATGTCGCCGAGATAGGTGGCGACCGTGCCGCCGCCGTCATTGTTGCCGTCGTTGGAGCCGAGCGCCGTGGCGTTCAGGCCGCGCACGATGATGGTGTTGCCCTGGCGGGCGCCGCCGTCGACCACGAAGATGCCGGGTACGAAGCGGGTGACCTCGGCCAGGTTGTCGAAGCCCTGCTGCTTGATCTCCTCGGCCCCGACCGCGGCGATGTTCACCGGCGTGTCCTGGATCGTGGTGTCGCGACGGGTCGCGGTGACGATCAGTTCGGAAACGCTCGCGGCGTCGGCGGCGTCGGCGGCGAAGGCGGCCTGGGGCGCCGCAACGGCGACCAGGGGCAGGGCAAGGGCGCTTATCGAGCTGAAAAGCGCTTTTCGCGATATCGATCGTAGGAACATATTCCCCTCCATCTACAGATTGAGGAGAGGCTCGGTTGACGGCGGCGTGCACCTCAAGTGCAATGGTGCGGTGCAGCGTCGTTATGCCCATTCTGGCCAAAACGTATGCGCTCGTCGCATGGAAAGAGGGCGTGCAACGTGGCTGAAACGCCCAACCTGCTGGATCGCGCCGAGGGGCTGATGTCCAAGGGCGCCTATGAGCAGGCGCACAAACTTTGTCTTTCCGCCCTGCGTAAGGACGCCGCGGACGGCCGCGCCTGGTTCCTGCTCGGCGTGATCGCGGCCGATCACGACAACCCGGTTCGGGCCGCGGAGCTGTTCGCCAAGGCCGTGGATCTGTGGCCGGACGCGGCGCGTCACCACGCCTACCTGGCCCGCACCCTGATCGCCCTGAACCGGCGCCCGGACGCCCTGGCGGCGGCTGAGCGGGCGGTGGCCCTGGCGCCCACCGATGCGCTGACGCTGGACACGATCGGCGTGGTCTTCACCCGGGCCGGTGACCATGTCCGGGCCCTGCCGTTCTTCGAGGCCGCAGTGGCCGCAACGCCGGACAATGCGAGCTTCCTCTATAATCTGGCGGCCTCGCGCCAGTTCGCCGGTGCCTTCGACACCGCCGAAACCGCTTATGCGCTGGCGCTGGCCCTGGACCCCGGCCTCTACCGCGCCTGGTCCTCGCGGGTGCAACTGGCCCGCCAGACCCCGGCGCGCAACTTCGTCTCCGAGCTGGAGGCCCTGTTCGATCCGGCCTCGCCCGATTCGGACCGCGCCCTGCATCTGGGCCATGCGCTCGCCAAGACCCATGAGGACCTGGGCGACCACCCCGTCTCGCTCGACTGGCTCAAGCGGGCCAAGGCGGCCAAGCGCCAGGTCATCGGCTACACGCCCGACCAGGACGCCGCCCTGTTCGCCGCCGCGGCGGCGAGCTTCCCGGCCGGCTCCATGGCGGACGGCGACCCGTCGCCAGAGCCGATCTTCGTGGTGGGCCTGCCCCGCAGCGGCACCACCCTGATCGACCGCATCCTCTCCAGCCACCCGGACGTCACCTCGGCCGGCGAACTCAGCAACTTCGCCCTGCTGCTGAAGCGGGCGGCGGGCACACCGTCGAATCTGGTGATGGATGTGGAGACCTTCGCCGCCGCCGCCAAAGTCGATATGGCCCGCCTGGGCGCCGACTACGTGGCCAGCACCCGGCCGCTCACCGGGGCCACGCCGCGCTTCACAGACAAGATGCCGCTCAACATACTCTATGCGGGCCTGATCCACCGGGCTTTGCCCAACGCCCGGATCGTCTGCCTGCGCCGCGATCCGATGGATGTCTGCCTGTCGAATTTCCGGCAGCTCTTCGCCACGACCTTCTCCTACTACAACTACGCCTTCGATCTGGAGGACGTAGCCCGGTACTATGTCGGCTTCGACCGGCTCGTGGCCCATTGGCGCGCGTTGCTGCCGGCCGACCGCTTCACCGAGATCGCCTACGAAGACATCGTCGCCGACCAGGAGTCGCAGACCCGCCGGCTGCTGGCCTTCTGCGACCTGACCTGGGACGAGCGCTGCCTGTCCTTCCACGAGAACACCGCTCCGGTGGCGACCGCCAGCTCGGTCCAGGTGCGCCAGCCGCTCTATTCGTCTTCGGTCGGCCGCTGGCGGCGCTATGGCGAAGGTCTGGCGCCCATGCGGCGCGTGCTGGCCGAGGCCGGCCTGGTTGGAGACACCTGATGAGCCTGCCCATCGCCGAGCGCTGGTTCGAGCGCCGTGACGTCGGCGCCGACCTGACCCTGATCTGGGAGCCCCACGTCCACCCGCTGCTCCGCTGCAACATCTGGCGGCTGCGGGGGCGGGACGCCGACCTGCTGGTGGACACCGGCATGGGCATCACCAGCCTGCGCGAGGCCGGTGCTGACCTCTTTGAGACAACTCTGCTGGCCGTCGCCACCCACGCCCACGGCGACCACGTCGGCGGTTTGCACGAGTTCGAGTGCCGCCTCTGCCATGGCGCGGAGGCCGACGCCCTGGCCCAGGGCCGCGACTCCTATTCCCTCGACCTCGCCGACTTCAGCGCCGAGTCCCAGGCGAGGCTCGCCAAGGCCGGCTACGATATTTCCGACGGCCTGCTCACCGCGGTCCCGCGCGCCGGCTACCGCCCCGCCGCCCACGTGCTGAAGGGCTGCGAGCCGACCCGGATTCTGGCGGAGGGCGCCGTGGTGGACCTGGGCGACCGGGCTTTCGAGGTGCTGCACCTGCCGGGTCATTCTCCCGGCAGTATAGGCCTGTGGGAGGCGGCCACGGGCACACTGTTCTCCGGCGACGCCATCTATGACGGGCCCCTGCTGGACGAGATCGCGGGGGCCGACATCCCGGCCTATCGGAACACTATGGCGCGGCTGCTGCGCCTGCCCGTACAGGTCGTCCACGGCGGCCACGACGACAGCTTCGGGGCCGAACGCCTCAAGGTGATCGCGCAAGCCTATCTGAGGCGCACCGAGCAGTCTGAATTGTAAATTCTCTACCCAGATGTGCGGGTTCTCTGGAACTCGGTCACCCAGAGGTGCATTGCCTTGTCAGATGGTTAACGGGGCCTTTAGGGTGAAGCTACGCCCTCTGCCGGCCCTGGGTTTCCAGACGGCGCCAAGGCGTGGCTTGTTTCGATCTGGTGGGGGTTTTCATGAAGTATGTACTGATCGCGGGAGCCGCGCTCCTGATGTCCGCCGGCAGCGCCGGCGCGCAGGACCGCTACGGCTATGACCGGCCGCAGATGGTCCGGGATTGCCCGAACGAGGCCTATCATCGTCCTGAGGACGGTTGCCTCTGCGACAAGGAAGCGGTCTTCTATCGCCCGTCCGGACCGTGGGCCGACATCCATGTCCAAAGCCCCGGCGTGCGGGTCTATGGCCGCCCGATCTACGTCGCCTCGGGCCGCATCGATGTCGAAGGTCCGCCGGTCTACGTCGACGCGCCGCCCGTGCGCATCGCCGCGCCGCAGATCTATCTGCATCGGCCCCAGGTCTATGTCCGCCCGTCGGACGTGACCGTGGAGCCGCCGGAAATCCACTATTCGGGTTGCGAGGACGGCACGACCTGCGCGCCCCTTCCCCCGACCGGCGGTCCGCGCCACTAGGCCGACCCGCAGCCGAACGTGACCTAGGTCGGGCGAGAGCCCGGCCTATTGTCATGCTTGGAGCCACGGGCTCCAACGCCAAGAAGATGGCGCGCTACGGCGTGCAGAACGCCCGGGCCTCGCGCGCCAGGGTCAGGTCGCCGGCCACCAGGGCGGTCTTCACCGCCTCGGGGCACTTGTTCTCGCTCAGCAGATGGGTGACCTCGGTCCGCAGGGATGCGCTGGCCGAGGCGGCCGCCTTCAACCGGCGGGCCTCCCGACGATCCTTCGGCAGGCAGAAGGACATCCACCCCGCATCGGCGCAGTTGGCGATGAGCCGCGCCTGCCGGGCGGCCTCGATCTTGTCCGGCTGCAGAGGCGCGGCGGCGGTTGTCGGGGGCAGGTTCGTCGGCGTCAGGGTGACCTGAGGCGGCAGCGCGTTGGCCGTACCCAGCAGGGTGACGGCGGGAATGGTGTAGGTGCAGACCCAGCCGCTGGGGGTCATCTCGCAGGACTGCAGCGTCGCGTGTTCTCCTTCCGGAGGCGCAGCCCCCGCGAAAGCGAGCAGTAGTGCGATCATGGCCATCTTCGTCCGCCTCACCCCTCGGGATTCACTATAGCCGAACGCGGCCGTCACCCAAAGGTCTCCGGCGGCTAGGCGGTGGCCATATAGACGAAGCGGGCGATGAACAGGGCGGCCAGGGCGAAGAGCAGCCAGTCGGCCTTCTCGAACCGCCGCGCCCCGATCTTCAGCACGGCGTAGGCCACCACGCCAAAGGCCAAGCCGTTGGCGATGGAGAAGGTCAGGGGAATGGTGATCAGGGTCAGGAAGGCCGGGATGGCGATCACCGGATTGCCCCAGTCGATCTCCGCCAGCGGGGCCATCATCATCGCCCCCACCAGGATCAGGGCCGGGGCCGTGGCCGCCGCCGGGATCACCTGAGCCCAGGGGGCGACGAACAAGGTGGCCAGGAACAGCAGGCCGGTGACGATGGCGGTCAGGCCGGTACGGCCGCCGGCGGAGACCCCCGAGGCGCTCTCGATATAGCTGACCACCGTCGAGGTGCCGGCCAGGGAGCCGACGACGGTGGCGGTGGCGTCGGCGAACAGGATGCGGTTCAGACGCGGGATGGTCCCGTCCGCCGCCACCAGCCCGGCCTTCTTGGTCACCGCCACAAGGGTGCCGACATTGTCGAACAGATCGACGAACAGGAAGACGAACAGGATCTCAAGCAGGGCCAGGCCGAACCCCTTGCCGCCAATCCCCAGCGCCGCGGGGATGTCGAGCTGAAAGGCCGTGGCGGTCATTTCGGCGAGGCTGTAGGGGGCGGGCGTCCAGTGGGCCAGGTGCAGCAGCCAGCCGATTGCCGAGGTCAGCAGGATGCCGATCAGGATGCCGCCGCGAACCTTCAGCACCTCCAACACCCCGATGACGCCCAAGCCCAGGATGGCCAACAGGGCGATGGGATTGTGCAGGTCCCCCAGGCCGACGGTGGTGCCGGGATTGGCGGCGACGATGCCGGCGCCCCTCAGGCCGATGAAGGCGATGAACAGGCCGATGCCCGCGGCGATGGCGGAGAACAGCGCACGCGGGATGGCGTTCACGATCAACTGCCGAACGCCTGCGACCGTCAGGATCAGGAACAGGCAGCCGGAGAGGAAGACCAGACCCAGGGCGGTCTGCCAGGGAATGCCCATGGTCTTCACCACGGTGAAGGCGAAATAGGCGTTCAGGCCCATACCCGGCGCCAGGGCGATGGGGTAGTTGGCCGCCAGACCCATCAGAATGCAGCCCACCCCCGCCGCCAGGCAGGTGGCCGCGCGACGGCGGCGACCGGCATGCCGGCCTGGCCCAGGATCGCGGGATTGACCACCACGATATAGGCCATGGTCAGGAAGGTGGTGACGCCGGCCAACACCTCAGTCCGCACCGATGTTCCGCGTGCGGTCAATTGGAAGAAATGATCCAGGCGCGTCATGGCTTTGCCTCCCCAGGCATGGTCGTGGCGTAGCGGTCCCAGCCGGTCACCAGGGCCTTCACCACCGGTGAACCGACACGGTAGGCGGCCTCGAAGCCGGCCAGGGCGCCGCCCTCGGCGAAGCGCACCGCCTGGCTCTGGCCGAGCGGCTCATAAGAGTAGTTGCTGGCGGTGCGAAGGACGAGCACCCGGCGCGCGTCCACCTTGCCCAGACGGCCGTAGAGGCTGAGCACGTCCATTACCCCCTGGTCCTCGCAGTCGGTCATGGCGAAGGTCCCCTGTCCGTCCGTCCACAGCGTCACCCAGTCCCGCGCCCACTGGGTGCGCCGCTGGCCGTGCCAGAAGCGGGTGGCGCCCAGAGCATCTCCCAGAAAAACCAAGGGCGGCCGTTGAGCGAGAGACTCCTCGGGATAGCCGCCGCGGTCCTTCTGCAGGACGGGGGCGTCGGGCAGGGGAATGTCGCGGGTCAGGGCGAAAGCCCAGCCGACCAGCCCGGGGTCCAGCTTCCAGACCATGTCGCTGGAG
>JAYVDG010000120.1:0-2536 GCA_043749525.1 Phenylobacterium sp. | reverse complement strand
GTCGCCACACGCTTCGAGAAGACCGCCAGGAACTACCTCGCAGTCGTCACCATCGCCGCCATCATCTTGTGGCTACGTTAAGTGTCCACAGCTCCTAGTGGTTCTGCGCCACCATGTCCTGGACCTTGATCACGGCGGGTCCGAGGATGACGATGAACAGCACCGGCAGGAAGAACAGGATCATCGGCACGGTCAGCTTGGCCGGCAGCTGGGCGGCCTTCTTCTCGGCATAGGCCAGCCGCATGTCGCGGTTTTCCTTGGCCATCACCCGCAGCGCCGAGCCCAGCGGCGTGCCGTAGCGCTCGGCCTGGATCATCGCCGTGGTCACCGAGCGGATGCCCGGGTGGTTGGTCCGCATGGCCAGGCCCTCATAGGCCATCCGCCGTTCGGGCAGGTAGGAGATCTCCGCGGTCAGCAGGGTCAGCTCCTCGGCCAGTTCGATGGAGGTGCCGCCGATTTCCTGGCTGACCTTCTGGATCGCCGCCTCGATGGACATCCCCGATTCCACGCAGATCAGCAGCAGGTCGAGTGAGTCGGGAAAGGCGCCGACGATGCTCTCGCGGCGCTTCTGGGCGACGTTGGAGATGTAGATGTTGGGGGCGTAGTAGCCCAGCGTCAAGCCCACGAAGCAGACGACCACCCGGTTCATCGCCGGCATGCCGAAATCGTTGACCAGGAACAGATAGAGCGCCGTCGTCACCGCGAAGGCGAACGGCAGGATGAAGCGGAAGAAGTAGAAGGTGGAGACCGGCCGCGGCCCCCGGAACCCGGCCTGGGCCAGCTTTTCCACCACCTTGGGGTCCTCCAGCAGCCGCGATAGCTGCAGGCGGTCGACGACCTTCTTGTAGAGCCCCTCGTCCGCGTGGCGCAGAGTGCCGCCGCCGTTGCTCTTCACCGCCAGGGCCTCGCGCGACTTGCGCCGCAACTCCTCGCGCCGGCTGGACACCGACTTCAGCCGGGTCTCCAGGGTCGAGCGGCTGATCATCGGCGTGGCGATGGTCACGATGGTGGCGAAGCACACGATGGCCACGAACAGGGCCAGCAGGTTGTCCGGATCGGTCAGGGCCTTGAGCAGGTTCATCGCACGCGCCCCTAGATCCGGAAGTTGATCATCTTGCGCATCACGAAGATGCCGAGGCTCATCCAGAACCCGCCCACCATGAACATGATGTGCCCGCGCGGATCGCTGAACATCGGCGCCATATAGGCCGGAGCGGTGACGCTGATCAGCCCCACGACGCCGGGCGGCAGGGAGCCGATGATGATCGCCGAGGCCACGGCCTCGCCCGACATGGCCTTGATCTTCTCGCGCATCAGCTTGCGCGCCCGGATCACGGTGGAAAGGTTGCCCAGCGCCTCGGCCAGGTTGCCCCCGGTCTTGGCCTGGATGGCCAGGACGATGGAGAAGAACCGCACCTCGGGCGTCGGCATGCGGGCGTACATCTTGTCCAGGGCCTGATCGACGGAGATGCCCATGCCGATGGCCTCCACCAGGCGCTTGAACTCGCCGGCCAGGGGCTCGGCGGTCTCCTGGGCGATGACCCGCAGGCTGTCGTGCACGGGCAGGCCCGAGCGGATGCCGCGGGTGATGATGTCCATGCCGTCGGGAAAGGCCTCGGTGAACTTTTTGGTGCGCCGTCCGCCCAGGAACCCCAGCACCCAGCGCGGCAGGCCGAAGCCCGCGCCGAAACCGAGACCAAGGCCGATGAGCGGTTTCTGACCCAGCAGCATCATCACGGCCATGACCACCAGGCCGACGATGCCGCAGATGATCCAGAACCCGCGTACATTGTCGGGCAGGCCGGCCTGCTGCAGCTTGGCTGCGACGGTCAGGGTCGCCTTCTTCTGCTGCTTTTCCTGCTCGCGCAGGGTCTTGAGGATCTGGCGGCGCCGGGTGTCCTGGGCGTTGACGGCCGGCCGGCGGCCGGCGCGGACGGTGGGTGCGCCGCCGCCGACGATGGCCTGGGCGCGCTTCAGCGTCCGCGCCTGACCGCTGCTCGGCCCCGACAGCGCCAGGCCCAGGCCCGCGATGACCAGGAAGCCCAGCAGGGCGGCCATGACGGTGATGATGGTCGCGGCCATGACCTATTCCGAGGCGTCGAGGGCTTCGGCCAGCTCGCGCTCCAGGCCGTAATAGCGGGCGCGGTCCCAGAACCGGGGACGGGCGATGCCGGTGGAGCGGTGGCGGCCCACCACATTGCCGTCGGCGTCCTCGCCGGTGATCTCGTAGATGAACAGGTCCTGGGTAATGATCACCTCGCCTTCCAGCCCCACCACCTCGGTGATGTGGGTGATGCGGCGGGACCCGTCCCGCAGGCGGGCGGCCTGGATGATGACGTCCACGGAGCCCACGATCATCTCCCGGATGGTCCGCGACGGCAGGCCGTAGCCGCCCATGGTGATCATCGATTCCACCCGGCTGATCGCCTCGCGCGGGGAGTTGGCGTGCAAGGTGCCCATGGAGCCATCGTGGCCGGTGTTCATGGCCTGCAGCAGGTCGAAAGCCTCGGGGCCGCGCACCTCGCCGACGATGATC
>JAYVDG010000119.1:0-7145 GCA_043749525.1 Phenylobacterium sp. | reverse complement strand
AGCCGCGCCCCGTGCCGCCGCCGCGCGCGCATATCCCAGCGGGCCCTGGCCGCGCCGTCCCGGAAGCGTTCGCGGTTGGGCGGATAGGCCTCGGCGGCGCCGATCTCCAGGTAGAGTTCCAGGGTGCCCTCGGGCGCCAGGGAATACATGAAGTCGGCCCGCCCCGCGGTCAGCCGGCCCGGCGGGTCGGAGAAGGCGATGACGCTGGTCCGTTCCACCTGATCGAGACCCACATAGGTGAAGGTCACCCGACGTCCGTCGATCACCGGCGGCGGCATGTATCCGCGCCGCGCGCGCTTCATGCCGCGCACCTCGAACATGTCGCGGAAGTCGGCGCCGAACTCGATGGCTAGCGGCAGCAGCACCACGTCGCGGCTGTAGTTGGTGCAGGTGATCCGCTCGTAGAGCCGCTCCTCCCACAGGAAGCGCTTGCGCTCGAGGTGCAGCACGCCCGGGGGTCCCACCGGCCCGCCCGGATAGGGCAGTTCCTGGTTGGCTCCGTTGAAGGTGAAGAACACATTGTCCTGGGCGATGGCCGCCGACAGCAGGGACGGCGGCCGGTCGCCCAGCAGCACGCGGAACCGCGACAGGATGCGGGTGTCGTTGTGGAACAGGCCGTCGCCGGCCCCGAGGATGTCGCCATAGGAATCGGCCACCACGAAGGTGTCCTTGTCCTTCAGGGCGTGAAGACGGTGCGGCGTGCGCGGTTCGCCCGACTCGCCCTGTTCGACCGGGGCCTCAGGCGCCGGCGCCAGATCGTCCATATGCTCTTGCCTCAGGCGTTTGCAGCGAAGGCGAAATCCTGGCTGAGCGGTGCGCCCAACCGGGCATAGAGGTCAAGATAACGCCGGGCCATGGCGGTGGCCGAGTATTTCAGCTCGAACTGCTGGCGCACCAGGCGCCGGTCCAGTGTGGTCGCGCGGCGCGCGGCCTCAACAGCCTCCTCGTCCGTGCGCACGATGAAGCCGGTGACGCCGTCCTCGATCACCTCTGGCACCGAGCCGCAGGCATAGGCCACCACCGGCGTGCCGCAGGCCATGGCCTCGATCATCACCAAGCCAAAGGGCTCAGGCCAGTCGATGGGGAAGAGCAGGGCGTCGGCCCCGCCCAGAAACTGGGATTTCTGGTCGTCGCCGATCTCGCCGATGAACTCGATCAGAGGGTCCCCGAGGATCAGCGGTTCGATCTTGTCCTGAAAATAGCGCTGGTCGGCGGCGTCCACCTTGGCGGCGATCTTGAGTTTCTTGCCCAGGTGCTTGGCGATGGCGATGGCCCGGTCGGGGCGCTTCTCCGGCGAGATGCGGCCCAGGAAGGCGAGGTAGCCCTCCGACTGGGCGTGGAACTCGTAGATGTCGGTGGTCATGCCGTGATGGACGGTGCCCGCCCAGCTCGCCGTGGCCAGGGGCCGGCGCTGGTCGTCGCTTATGGAGACCAGGGGATATTGCGGCCAACGCTCGTAGACCCCCTGGAGGTCTTTCAGGTCGAGGCGCCCATGCAGGGTGGTGATGGTCTTGCGGGCCATGTCCTCGAAGAAGGGGAAATGGATCATGTCGGTGTGGAAGTGGATGACGTCGAAACCGCCGGCCCGGCGGCGAACCTCCGACAACATCGACATGTGGGCGGCCAGGTCGCTCTTCAGCTGGGCGGGATCGAGCCGGATCGCCTGATCGCGGACCGTGACCACCTTGGCCTTGGTGCGCGCATCGGCGCTGGCGAACAGGGTCACGTCGTGGCCGAGCTCCACCAGGGCGTCGGTGAGATGGGAGACGACCCGCTCGGTGCCGCCGTAGAACCGCGGGGGGGCAGCTTCGTACAGAGGCGGAACCTGGGCGATCCTCATGGCGGCGATCCTTACTTGGGGCGAGTCTCAGCCGACGCCGGTGTGACGCCATCTGCGAAAGGGAAGCTCTCGACCTGGGCCGTGAGTTCCGCATCCGAACGCAGTTTTTTCGATCCGACCGGCCCGCGCCGCGTTATGGGCGGGAGATGATCGAATCCTTCGCAGACGAGGCCGCCCTGGCCGCCGCCGCCGCCTTCGCGACCCTGGAGGCCCTGGGCGCCGGGCTGGCCGCCCGGGGCCATGCCAGCCTGATCGGCACCGGCGGCCGGTCCCCGGCCCCCGTCTACGATCTGCTGAGCGGGACCGACATGGATTGGGGCCGGGTCACGGTCAGCCTCTCTGACGACCGCTTCCTGCCCGTGACCTCGCTGGACTCCAATGAGCGCCTGGTCCGCGAGCGCCTGCTGCAGGGCCGGGCGGTGCGGGCCAGCTTCCTGCCGCTCTATGCCAACGCCCCTGGTCCCGAGGCGGCCGCGGACATCGCCGAGCCGCACCTCCGCACGCTGGCGCCCTTCGATATGCTGTTCCTGGGGATGGGGGAGGACGGCCACGTCGCCTCCCTGATCCCCGGCAGCCCGGTTATGGAGGCGGGTCTTGACCCCGATGGCGAGCGCTACGTCATCGGCGTTCCGGCCGGCGTCGGCTCGCCGCCGGTAGCCCGTATCAGCCTGACCTTGCCGGCGCTTCTGCAGGCGCGGACGACGCTGCTGCTGATCAAGGGCCAGGTGAAACACGAGATCGTGGCGCAGGGCTCAGGACTGCCGGTGCACGCGCTGATCAAACAGGCTAAAGCGCCCCTGCGCGTCCTCTGGACGCCGTGAGTTTCTAAGGAGCAATCCCATGCATCCGGTCACCACTGCCGTCACCGCGCGCATCGTCGAGCGCAGCCGCGAGACCCGCGCCGACTACCTGGCGAGAATGGAAGCCGCGCGCCACGCCGGCCCTGGCCGCGCCAAGCTGTCCTGCGCCAACTGGGCCCATGCCTTCGCGGCCTCGCCGGAGGGCGACAAGCAGCGGATGCGAAATCCCAACGCCCCCAATGTGGCCATCGTCTCGGCCTATAACGACATGCTCTCGGCCCACCAGCCGCTGGAGCGCTTCCCCGACATCATCAAGGCGGCGGCGGAAGGCGTCGGCGCCACCGCCCAGTTCGCCGGCGGCGTGCCCGCCATGTGCGATGGCGTGACCCAGGGCCGTCCGGGGATGGAGCTGTCGCTGTTCAGCCGCGACGTGATCGCCATGTCGACGGCTGTCGCCCTCACCCACGACGCCTTCGACGCCGCCCTCATGTTGGGCATCTGCGACAAGATCGTGCCGGGCCTGACCATCGGCGCCCTGGCCTTCGGCCACCTGCCGGTGATCTTCGTGCCGGGCGGCCCGATGACCTCGGGCGCCTCCAACGCTGAGAAGGCCCGGGTCCGCGGCCTCTACGCCGAGGGCAAGGCCACCCGCGACGAGCTGCTGGACATGGAGATGAAGTCCTACCATGGCCCCGGCACCTGCACCTTCTACGGCACGGCCAACTCCAACCAGATGATGATGGAGATGATGGGGCTGCACCTGCCGGGCGCGGCCTTCGTCACCCCCAACACCCCCCTGCGCGACGCGCTCACCGCCCAGGCCCCGATCCGCGCCATCGAGATCGCCGACGGGACCAACGCCTATGCGCCGATGTCGGCGGTGGTGGACGAAAAGTCCATCGTCAACGCCATCGTCGGCCTGCTGGCCACCGGCGGCTCGACGAACCACACCCTGCACATTGTCGCCATGGCGCGGGCGGCCGGTGTGATCGTCGACTGGACCGACTTCGACGAGCTGTCGCGGATCACGCCCCTGATGGCGCGGGTCTATCCGAACGGCAGCGAGGACGTGAACGCCTTCCATGCCGCCGGCGGCATGGCCTATGTGGTGCGTGAGCTGCTGGACGCAGGCCTCGCCCACGAGGACGTGGTCACCGTGGCGGGCGAAGGCCTGCGCCGCTACCAGCAGGAGCCTTTCCTGGAGGACGGCAAGCTGGTCTGGCGCGAAGGCCCCACCGCATCCCTCAACCCCGACATCCTGCGCCCCGCCAACGATCCGTTCCAGCCGGAGGGGGGTATCCGCCTGCTGTCCGGCGGTCTCGGCCGCGCCGTCATCAAGACCTCGGCGGTCAAGGATGAGCACCTGATCATCGAGGCTCCGGCCATCGTCTTCGAGGACCAGGACGACCTGCTGGAGGCCCACAAGAACGGTGAGCTGAACCGCGACTTCGTGGCCGTGGTCCGCTTCCAGGGGCCCCAGGCCAACGGCATGCCCGAGCTGCACAGCCTAACCCCGGTGCTGGGGGTCCTGCTGGACAAGGGGTTCAAGGTGGCCCTGGTCACCGATGGCCGGATGTCCGGCGCCTCGGGCAAAGTGCCCGCCGCCATCCATGTCTCGCCGGAGGCGGGCCTGGGCGGACCCCTGGCCTATGTGCAGACCGGCGACCTGGTGCGGCTCAATGCGCACGAGGGGGTGCTGGAGATCCTGGTGGACGCCGCCGAGCTCGCCGCTCGTCCCCGGGCGCCCAAGCCGCCGGGCGGCTTCGGCTATGGCCGTGAACTGTTCGGCGCCATGCGCCGCGCTGCCGGACCCGCCGAGGCCGGCGCCTGCACCCTGTTCGGGGACGCCGCGTGAAGACCAACTACACAGGCCTCGTCGGCGACGTTGGCGGCACGAACGCCCGTCTCGCCCTGGTGGACGAGGGCGGCCATATCCGCCACCCCAAGACCTATCCGGCCGCCGACTTCGGCTCGCTGGGCGACGTGATCGGCCAGTATCTGGAGACCACGGTCGGTCGCCGTTGCCCGCCGCGCGCGGTGCTGGCCGTGGCCGGTCCGGTGGTGGATGGCGAGATCGAATTCACCAACCTGGCCTGGCGGATTTCCGAGGGCGAGCTGGTGGGGACCTTCGCCTTCGAGGCCGCCCAGCTGATCAACGACTTCGCGGCCCAGGCCATGGCCGCTCCGGCCCTGGACGCCGATGACCTCAAGCCCATAGGGCCGGTGATGAAGGGCGCCGAGGGCGCGCCGATCGTGGTGCTGGGCGCCGGCACCGGATTCGGCGTCGCGGGTCTCGCCCGCTCCGAGCGCGGCGACGTGCCCATCGCCACCGAGGGCGGCCACGCCGCTTTCGCCCCTCATGACGAGGTCGAGGCCCAGGTCCTGGAGCGCCTGTGGAAGACCCATGGCCGGGTCTCCATCGAACGCGTGCTGTCGGGCCGCGGCATGTTCGAACTTTACAAGGCGCTGGGGGAAATCCGCGGCGTCGACACCGGCCTGGTGGACGAGAAGGCGGTGTTCGCCGCGGGCCAGGCAGGCGATCCGCTGTGCTCCGAAACCCTCGACCGGTTCTGCGGCATCCTGGGCTCGGTGGCCGGCGATCTGGCCCTGACCTTCGGAGCCCGCGCCGGGGTCTATGTCTCGGGCGGCATCGCCCCGCGCATGGTGGAACGGCTGAACAGCGGCGAATTCCGCCGCCGGTTCGAAGACAAGGGGCGGCTGTCGGACTATACCCGCGACATCCCCACCTCGCTGATCGTCCATCCCTATGCGGCGCTGGTGGGCTCGGCCCGGGCGCTGAAGCAATTGGAAGGAAGCCGCCTTTGACCCTCCAGGACATCCTCAAGCTCGCCCCGGTCGTCCCGGTCCTGATCATCGAGGAAGAGGCCCACGCCGTGCCTCTGGCCAAGGCCCTGGTGGCCGGCGGCCTCTACGCTCTGGAAGTCACCCTGCGCACCCCGGTGGCGCTGGAATCCATCCGCCGCATCGCCGGTGAGGTCGAGTGCGCGGTGGTCGGCGCGGGCACCATCACCACCGCCTCGGCCCGCCAGTCGGTGGCCGACGCCGGCGCCAGGTTCGGGGTCAGTCCCGGCCTGATCGAGGGCGAGGGCTTCGACGGCCCCGTGCCCCTGCTGCCGGGCATCGCCACCGCGACGGAACTGATGTGGGGCCTGCGGGCCGGCTACACCCACTTCAAGCTGTTCCCCGCCAACATCGTCGGCGGCGTCGGTGCGCTGAAGGCCTTCGCCAGTCCCTTCCCCCAGGCCACCTTCTGCCCCACCGGCGGGGTCAGCCTGGAGAACGCGCCGGACTACCTGGCTCAGCCCAACGTCATCTGCGTCGGCGGCTCCTGGGTCGCGCCCATGGACGCCGTGCGCGCCGGTGACTGGGGCAGGATCACCGAACTGGCGCGAGCCGCGTCGCAACTCGGCAAGGCCGCCTGACACCCGTGTCGTCCGGGTTCGCCGAGCGGCGGCGGCAGGATCGGGGTGGCAGCTAGGCCGGCGGCCTATTTGCCCCGCGCCACGAACCAGCCGTTGCGGAATTTCTCATCGGCCTTGCCGTAGACGAAGACCTCGCCCTCCGGCGTCAGAACACTGCCGCCCGCCGCCTCCAGCACCGCGTGACCCGCGGCGATGTCCCATTCCATGGTGGGGCCATGGCGCGGATAGACGTCGGCCGAGCCCTCGGCCAGGCGGCAGAACTTGATGGAGGAGTCCATCGCGCTCGGGGTGTCGAAGCCGTACTTGTCGGCCAGGGCCTTGAGGGTGTCTTCCTTCATGGTGTGGCTGACCAGCGCGATGGCCGCGCCCTGCGGCCAGGCGCGGGCCTGGACCGGCTTGCCGGCCTCGCCCACCCCCCGCTTCATGGCCTGGCCGCCGTCCGTGTACCAGGTCTCGCCCGAGGCGGGCGCGCAGACGGCGCCGGCCACCGGGCGCCGGTGCTCGATCAGGGCGATGTTGACGGTGAAGTTGGGGTCGCCGCGCACGAAGGCCTTGGTGCCATCCACCGGGTCCACCAGGAAGAAGCGCTCGCCCACCGCGTCGGGGGTGCCGAACTCGCTGGCGTCCTCCTCGGAGATCACGTGGACGTCCGGGAAGTGGGTCTCCAGCCGTTCCAGGATCAGCAGCTCGCCGCGGCGGTCGGCCTCGGTGACCGGACTGTCGTCGGCCTTGGAATGGACGGTCAGGCCCGACTTCCACAGGGGCAGGACCAGACGCCCGGCCTCCTCGACGATGTCGGCGAGCATTGGCCCGATGTCGGTGTTGAAATCGCTCATCGTTTGGCGCTCCGGGGGTCGTCACTCACGAAGGTCAGGGGCACGATCGACGTGTCGATCACCTGCTTGCCGCCATCCTGGAAATTCACCGTCATCTTGCGCCCCGCCACCGACTGCACCTGGCCCAGGCCCAGGCCCCAGTCGCCGCGCCCGGGATGACGCACGATGACGCCGGGCTCGAGGAAGGGGTCGGAACCGCTCATAGGCCGGTTACCTATCCGCCCTG
>JAYVDG010000118.1:0-2550 GCA_043749525.1 Phenylobacterium sp. | reverse complement strand
ATTGCCTCAATCGCAATTGTACAGCATCCTGACGGCCTCGACTTTGCACCCAGGGGGCCTCGATGGCGCGTCTCGCACGCATGGTTTTCCCGGGCGTCGCCCACCACGTGACGCAGCGGGGCAATCGCCGCGAGCCGATCTTCTTCGAAGACGGCGACCAGAAGATCTATCTCGACCTGCTGGCGACCCAGCTCAAGCGCTACGGCGTGGCCTGTTGGGGCTATTGCCTGATGGCCAATCACGTCCACCTGATCCTAACGCCGTCCGATGAGATCGGCCTGCCGCGCGCCGTGGGCGAGGCCCATCGCCGCTACGCCGCCTTTGTCGGGGCACGCGGGGGATGGACCGGGCACCTGTTCCAGGGGCGGTTCGGCTCGGTGGCGATGGACGAGGCCCACCTGCTGACGGCCTTGCGTTATGTTCCCACCAACCCGGTCAGGGCCGGCCTGGTGGCGCGCGCCCAGGACTGGCCGTGGTCCAGCGCCGCGGCCCACCTGGCCGGCCGCGATACGCCCTACGTCGAGGTGGCGCCAGCCCTGTCGCGGGTCAAAGATTTCGGCGGGTTGATCTCGCCGGCCGATGACATCGATCCCCAGTGGACCCGCCTCCTGCGGGCCGAACTCATCGGCCGCCCGGTCGGGGCCAAGGCCTGGATCGAGCAGCTGGAACGCCAGTCCGGACGCGCCCTGTCGCCGCAAAAGCGCGGCCCCAAGCCGAAGCGCGACAAGGCCGACGCGACGACATCGCCGTCGGGAGCGGCGGAGTAGCAATTGATACCATGTCGCCGAATCGGAATGCGCCCGCACTCCGCGACATCCTGACGGTCACTTATCGGCCTTCGTCGGGCGGCCGTGGCGCTCCCAACACCTGACGCCGCAAGAGTTGGTTGGCGAGCCTGGGCCTGTAGAGCGCCGTCTGCTCCATCCGCGACCGCCACCCGGTGAGATCGGGGCGGGCGCCGCCGACTCCGAGCCCCTAGTGAACGCCCCGCGTCACGGCGCGCGCGACGTCAGCCACGATCTTATCGTTTCCGGCGGCGTCGAGCGTCGAGCCCGACAGGAAGACCGTCACCGCGTAGCGCCGTCCGTCGGGCAGGGTGACGATGCCGATGTCGTTGAAGGCCGGGTTCATCCCCTGGTCGGTCCGCGCGGTCCCGGTCTTGTGGGCCAGGCTGGAGCCGGAAGGGAACCCCGCCTTGAGCCGGTCCTGGCCGGTGGTGGTCTCCGTCATCATCTGCAGCAGCAGTTTCTTCGAGGCCGGCGACACCAGTTCGCCGTCGTCCAGCTTGTCGAGGAAGGTGAGCGCGCCGCGCGGCGTGGCGGTGTCCTGCGGATCAGTGAGGTAGGCGGCCACAGCCTTGCGCCGCGTCTCGGCCGGCACGCTGTTGAAGGCGGCCATATAGGCCTGCTCGCCCTTCCAGGCCGGGCGGAAGGAGGCCATGCCGACGCTGTCGGGCTGCAGCTGGCGCTCATACCGGTCGACGCGGATCTCCTCGACCTTCTTGCCCACCAGCCAGGCGGTGACCGCGCCAGGCCCGCCAATCTTCTTCATCAGCACGTCGGCGGCGGTGTTGTCCGACACGCCGACGGCGGCGACCAGCAGGTCACGCACCGTATAGTCCCGCCGGCCCGGATAGGCGTCGGCGATGGGGCTCTTGGGCGGCGACAGCTCCTGCTCGGTGAGGATGACGGGGTCTTCCAGCTTCAGGCGGCCGGCGTCCACCTCGGCCAGCACGGCGGCCCCCAGGGGCGCCTTGAACACGCTCTGCATCGGGAAGCGGCGCTCGCCGTTGAAGTCCCAGCTCTCGCCGCTCTCCAGGTTCATCAGGCCGACGCCCAGCACGCCCGGCCGCGCCCGCTCGGCGATCGCCGAGACCTCGGTGGTGAGCTGGGGCATGTTCAGGCGAGGGGTCTCCGACGCCGTCTGGGGCGAGCCGGAGCCGCAGGCGGCCAGGGCCAAGGAGGCGAGCGAGAGGAGCAGGGGAAGACGCATGCCGATGACCTTAGCGCAAAGCGCTCTTGCCATTCAGGGCGCAAGGGACTGAAAACGCGCCATGTCCACAGGTTCCCCGCCCTGCATCATCCTCAATGCGCCGCAGCTCGCCCAGAATATCGGGGCGGTCGCGCGCGCCATGGCCAATTTCGGCCTGGCCGACCTGCGCCTGGTCAACCCCCGCGACGGCTGGCCCCAGGAGCGTGCCTGGTCCTCAGCCTCCGGCGCCGAATGGCCGCTGAACGCCGCCCGGGTCTATGACAGCGTCGAGGCCGCCATCGCCGACCTGCACCTGGTCTATGCGACCACGGCGCGGCCCCGCGAACTGCAGTTGCCGATCCTCACCCCGCGCGAGGCGGCTGGGAACCTGATCCACGAGGTGGCCGAGGGCCGCAATGTGGGCCTGCTGTTCGGCGGCGAACGGGCGGGGCTGGAGACCGCCGACATCGCCCTATGCCAGGCGGTGGTGACCCTGCCCATCGATCCGCGCTTCCGGTCGCTGAACCTGGCCCAGGCGGTGATCATCCTGGCCTATGAGTGGCGCATGACCCAGGCGAC
>JAYVDG010000117.1:0-7157 GCA_043749525.1 Phenylobacterium sp. | reverse complement strand
GTCGGGCTATCTGTTCACCGACCGCAAGGGCGGCGACCGCTCCGATCCGGACGCCACCCACGCCTGGGTCGAGGTCTTCCTGCCCTCCCTGCGCTGGGTCGGACTGGACCCCACCAACAACGTGGAGGCCGGCGAGCGCCACATCGCCGCCGCCGTGGGGCGCGACTACAACGACGTGCCGCCGTCGCGGGGGGTCTACAAGGGCGAGGCCGAGAGCCAGCTGGCGGTGGGCGTGTCGGTGCGCCACGCCAAGGCGGCCCTGACCGAACCGGAGTTCATCCGGGTGGCCCAGCCGTCCTTCAGCCGCGCCGGCCGCCGGCGCGGTCCCCCCGGCTCCCTGCAATACGACCAGCAGCAGCAACAGCAGCAGTAGCGGCTAGACCAGGCGGAACAGCGTCAATCCGAGCAGGAAGGCGCCCACCGCCACGAAGCCGACTTCCACCAGCACGGCGCGCTGAGGCGAGGTCCGCAGGGTCATCAGAAATCGGAGAAGATCATCCATGTGCGGCATAACGCCGCCAAATAGTGAATCTCTCGTTAAAGTTGAATGAACTTGGCTACGCGCTGAAGATGTATGCCTTCTGAGCGGTCAGGCCGAGCTTGTCTCCGTTCCTCAGGCCCTCTGCAGAGTTGCGCTCGAAGGCCGCCTCGATGCGCTGGCCGCCCGGCGTCTTGCCCTCGATCCGGGCCACGGGTCCCTGCACATTGATGCGATCGGTGGTGATGAAGAAGCTTTCCTGGCCGGCCGGGGCGCGGATCAGGTCGTGCGGGCGGATGAAGGCGACGGCGGCGCCGTCGGCGGTCCCCTGGGCCGGCAGCGCGATCTCGCCGCCCTGGAAACGCCCCGCCCTCACATCGCCCTCCAGGCGGGTGGCCTCGCCCACGAAGCCGGCCACGAAGGCGCCGGCAGGATGGTCGTGAACCTCCTGGGGCGTGCCCACCTGCTCGATGACGCCGTGATTGAGAATGGCCACGCGGTCGGCCAGCTCCAGGGCTTCTTCCTGGTCGTGGGTGACGAAGATGGTGGTGACACCGGTGGCGTCGTGGATGCGGCGCAGTTCCTTGCGCAGCGACTTGCGCACCGTGGCGTCCAAGGCCCCGAAGGGCTCGTCCAGCAGCAGGACGCTGGGGCTGACGGCCAGAGCCCGAGCCAGAGCCACGCGCTGGCGCTGACCTCCGGAGAGCTGGGCCGGATAGCGCTTGCCGAGGCCCGGCAGCTCGACCAGGGCCAGCAGGTCCTCGACCCGCTTGTTGATCTCGGCCTTGGGCGGCTTGGCCGCGCCCTTGCGGACGTCGAGGCCGAAGGCGATGTTCTTGGCCAGCGTCATGTGGCGGAACAGGGCGTACTGCTGGAAGACGAAGCCCACCTGGCGCGCCGCGGCGCTGGCATAGGTCATGTCGGCGCCGTCGAACAGGATCTGGCCCTTCTCGGGGAACTCCAGGCCCGCGATGGCGCGCAGCAGGGTGGTCTTGCCCGAGCCCGAGGGACCGAGCAGGGCCAGCAGCTCGCCATCGGCGATCTCAAGGCTGACGCCATTGAGGGCCGGGTAGCGGCCGAAGGTCTTCTCCACCGAGCGGATGGAAATGGTCATGGGGTCTCTTGGTCAGTGACGGGCCGGCCGCGACTGCGGCTGAACCATCTCGAGCAGGGTCTTCAGGGCGAGCGTAACGATGGCCAGGGCGCAGAGCAGGGCGGCGACGGCGAAGGCGCCGACGAAATCATACTCGTTGTAGAGGATCTCCACATGCAACGGCATGGTGTTGGTCAGGCCGCGGATGTGGCCCGAGACCACCGACACGGCGCCGAACTCGCCCATCGCCCGCGCATTGCAGAGCAGGACGCCGTAGAGCAGGCCCCAGCGGATATTGGGGGCCGTGACGCTCCAGAAGGTGCGCAGGCCCGAGGCGCCCAGCGAGACGGCGGCCTCCTCCTCGTCCACCCCCTGCTCCTGCATCAGCGGGATCAGTTCTCGGGCGATGAAAGGGAAGGTGACAAAGATGGTGGCCAGGATGATGCCAGGAATGGCGAAGATGATCTTGATGTCATGGTCGATCAGCCAGTCGCCGAACCAGCCCTGGGCGCCGAACACCATCACGTAGATCAGGCCCGCCACCACGGGCGAGACAGAGAACGGCAGGTCGATCAGGGTGATTAGGAAGCTCTTGCCCGGGAAGCTGTGCTTGGCCACGGCCCAGGCCGCGCAGACGCCGAAGAAGGCGTTGAAGGGGACGGTGACGGCGGCGGTGATCAGGGTCAGCTTGATGGCCGAGATGGCGTCGGGATTCTGGATCGCCTCCAGGGCCGGCCGCCAGCCCTTGCGCAGGGCCTCATAGAAAACCGAAACCATGGGCAGAAGAAGGACGAAGGCCAGGAAAAGGGCCATGAGGGCCAGGATCACAGCCTTGACCCAGGGAGCGTCCTCGGTGGCGTGACGCGGGCTCACGCCGACCGCTTCCGCGCCCAGGCCTGGATGGCGTTGATGACGAACAGCATCAGGAACGAGGCGGCCAGCATGACCACCGCGATGGTGGCCGCGCCGGCATAGTCGTACTGCTCCAGCTCGATGATGATCAGCAGGGGCGCGATCTCGGACTTGTAGGGCATGTTGCCGGCGATGAAGATCACCGAGCCGTACTCCCCGATGCCGCGCGCGAAGGCCAGCGCGAAGCCGGTCAGCCAGGCCGGCGCGAGGGCCGGCAGGATCACCCGGGTGATGGTGTCGAGACGGCTGGCGCCCAGGCTGGCGGCGGCCTCCTCCACGTCGGCCGAGAGGTCACGCATGACCGGCTCGACGGTGCGCACCACGAAGGGCAGGCCGATGAAGGTGAGCGCCACCACGACGCCGAGCGGGGTGAAGGCGATCTTCCAGCCCAGGGGCGCCACCAGCGACCCCACCCAGCCGTTCTCGGCATAGAGGGCCGCCAGCGCGATACCCGCCACCGCGGTCGGCAGGGCGAAGGGCAGGTCGATCAGGGCGTTGAGCACGCCCTTGCCGGGAAACTCGTAGCGCACCAGGGCCCAGGCGGTGATCAGGCCGAACACCCCGTTGACCAGGGCGGCGATGAAGGCCGCACCGAAGGACAGGCGGTAAGCGGCTAGCGCCCGCTGTGAGAAGGCGGCGTCCAGGAACTCTGGCCAGCTCTGCTGCGCCGACTTCAGGGCCACCGCGAGCATCGGGATCAGGACGATCGTGGACAGCAGGGTGATGGTGATGCCGAGGGTCAGCGCGAACCCCGGAAGCGCCGAGCGGCGCCGGACAAACGGCCGGCGGGCCACGGCGGAAGCCGTCGTCTGGGCTTTGGCGGTCATGTCGCGCTCGGAGCCTCGGGGTGCACACAATAACGCCGCGCCGCAGGAATGGCTTCACCTGCGACGCGGCGATGGAGTGAGCTAATTCCTAGCGCCTCTATAGCCAATGTAGAATTTCTGAGGTCGTCGCCTGAAAGCCTGACCTCAGAATCGAGAAAGCCCCGTCCTCAGCAAAGAGGACGGGGCTCCCGACGCCACTAGGTGGGCTTATGGCCTAGCGACCGTATCCATTGCTCAACACCTGAGCGATCAAACCGTTGATCAGTGAGGCGAGCACGTACTCGTTACCAGCGCGCATCCATTGGTAGCCGGCCGGCGGCTGGCGCAGGCCGTAACGGCGGTAGTCGTTCACGTAGTAGTTCGAATTGCGATACTCCCTCGGCAGGCGTTCGCCCCGGCGCCACGAATGGCCGCCGTTGTAGTACTGGTGACCGTAGGCGTTGCCGTAGCGGTTGCCCCGGCGATCATCGCGACGGTCATCGCGGTTGTCGTAGCGATCATCGCGGTTGTCATACCAACCGTCGCCGTAGCGGCCGCTGTCGCCGTCGTCATAGCGGTCGTCGTCAGAGCCAAGTTGATACTGGTTCTGATAGTCGCCGTGATACTGCGACGGCTGCGCCATGGCGGCCGTGCCGCCCAGCAGGGAGAGAGCGAGGGCGGCGGCGATTGCGCGTTTCATGGGGTGTCCTTTCACGGAGCTTCGAACCGGCTGGCTCTCGGCGTTGTCCCCAAGGTGCGAGTTCCGCCCTGAACCTGTTTTGAACAGGTCTGGTCATCTCCCGTTCATGTCGCGCGCAATTCCGGGTATGCGTTTGGAAGCCCTTCTGAGGTTAGGGGTCCGTATGGCGTACGCTTGTGGTTGGATCGCAGCGACACCAGGAGGCACTGAGGGCGTCAATCGCGGGCTCACCGTCAAGCCGGCGGCTTACACGGCCGATCCCGGCCGCGGTGCGTTCGCCCAGCCGAGATCGTGCGGCATCGCCGGCGAGCCCCATCTACACGGCGATATCACGACGTGCCCTGTTGTGAAGCCGGCGTCGGCGCCACGGAGACTTCGTCGACGAAAGCGCGGAGGTTCAGATCAGCGATCTCTTGGGAGACCCGGTAAGTATCAGACCGCTGGTCAGACTTTGACGTCCACGGTCTGGCCGTCTGCCTCAAGCTGCACGGCGGCCTTTATGTTGATGGCGGTCGCTTTAGCGAGTGCGGCCTGATCGGCTGCGATCTGCTTGTCGGCGACCTTGGCCCGCTGGTCGGTGGACAAAAGCACTCGAGCCTTGGCCATCGCGACGCCAGCCGCGGCCGCCGACGCTTGGTCGCGACTAAGGCGGGGATTTCCTCCGCCCCGGGAATGGTGGGCGGTCTCCGCAGCTTGTGGCGGCGCGGAGGTAGGAACAGCGGAGATCGTGCTCATGGTGGTTCTCCAGAGAGCATGCGTATATTTTTTGAACGCAAGCCGCCACGATGCTCCCAGACCCCTTTACGAACTCACAAGCGAACACTCGCCACCCGACGCGGACGTCAGAGCAAAAAAGGCCGCTCAAGAGTCTCCTCAGGGCGAGGATGAGGAGTGGTAGGCCGGGTGGGGGTCGAACCCACGACCATTCGATTAAAAGTCGAATGCTCTACCACTGAGCTACCGGCCCTTGGCGCGGCGGGCGATGAGCGCGCCGGGCGAAGCGGCGCGGACCATAGGGCGGGTCCCGAATGTGGGCAAGGCCGCGCTCGGACTTTCCAAGGCCAGTCGCCAAGCTCCATGCGCAACGTCCTCTTCGCCCTCCCACTCCTGGCCCTGCTGGCGGCCTGCACCACCGCGCCGGCCGATGGCTCGCCGGAGATTCAGACCAGTTCGGACGCCAACCGCGAGAGCATGCAGGGCGCGGTCGCCTCGCCGCTGCGGGACGTCAATGTGTTGCGCACCAAGATTCCCCAGGTGCTGCTGGACGTCATGGCCGATCCCTACGCCCTACCCAATCCCGCCAACTGCGCGCGGATCACCGGCATGATCCTGCCGCTGAATGGGGCCCTGGGCGCCGACCTGGACGAGCCGGTGCAGAACGAGGACGACCTGATGGTGCGCGGCCGGGGCGCTGCGCTGGGGGCGGTGGCCGGGGCGGCCTCGGACTTGATCCCGTTCCGAGGCTGGGTGCGCAGGCTCTCCGGCGCCCAGCGGCATGACAGCCTGGTCACCGCCGCCATCAACGCCGGCGCAGTGCGGCGGGCCTATCTGAAGGGCCTGGGGGAATCACGGAACTGCAAGCCGCCGGCCCGGCCGTCGCACGATCTGGTGGAGCGCGAAGCGCCGATGCCCGAGACGCTGAAGCCCCGCTACCCGATCCGCTAGGATCCAGGTCCAATAGGCGTCTAGCCACGCGGCTCCTTCTCCGCTTGCGGGAGAAGGAGCAAGGCATCTCGAATTGAGGACTGAACTCTAAGCGGCTTGCCGACTCTTGAAGTCCCGCCGGAACTGCTCGAACCGGCCTTCCGAAATGGCGGCGCGCATGGCCTGGGTCAGGGCCTGGAAGAAGGCGATGTTGTGCCAGGAGAGCAGGACCTGGCCGAGGATCTCCTCCGACTTCACCAGGTGGTGCAGATAGGCCTTGGAATAGTGGCTCGAGGCCGGACAGGCGATGGTCTCGTCCAGCGGGGTGTCGTCCTCGGCGAAGCGGGCGTTCTTCAGGTTGACCGAGCCCTCCCAGGTCCAGGCCTGGCCGTGGCGGCCCGAGCGGGTGGGCAGGACGCAGTCGAACATGTCCACGCCCCGGGCCACGGCCTCCACCAGGTCGAGGGGCTTGCCCACCCCCATCAGATAGCGGGGCCGATCTGCGGGCAGCATGGACGGCGCATAGTCCAGCACCTCACACATGGCTTCATGCCCTTCGCCGACCGCCAAGCCGCCGAGGGCGTAGCCGTCGAAGCCGGTCTCGATCAGGCGCTCGGCGGACTCCTTGCGTAGATGCTCGAAGGTGGAGCCCTGCTGGATGCCGAACAGAGCCTGGTGGTCGCGGTCGCCGAAGGCGGCCTTGGAGCGCTGGCCCCAGCGGGCCGACAGCAGCATCGCATCTCTTGCCCTTGCCTCCTCCGCCGGCCAGGCGGCGCACTCGTCCAGCTGCATGACGATGTCGGAGCCCAGCAGATCGGCCTGGATCTCGATGGAGCGTTCGGGGGTGAGGATATACTTGGAGCCGTCGATATGGCTCTGGAAGGCCACCGACTGCTCGGTGACCTTGGCGATCTTCGAAAGGCTCATGACCTGGAAGCCGCCCGAGTCGGTGAGGATCGGTTTGTCCCAGCGCATGAAGTTGTGCAGGCCGCCCAGCCGCGCCACCCGTTCGGCGCCGGGGCGCAGCATCAGGTGATAGGTGTTGCCCAGGATGATGTCAGCGCCGGTGGAGGTCACCTGATCGACGGTCAACGCCTTGACGGTGGCCGCCGTGCCTACCGGCATGAAGGCGGGCGTGCGGATGTCGCCGCGGGCGGTCTTCAGCACGCCGGTGCGGGCCTTGCCCTGCGTGGCGGTGATCTCGAAGGGGAAGGCGCTCACGGATCGGCTCTCCAGAGCAGGCTGGCGTCGCCGTAGGAATAGAACCGGTAGCCCGTGGCGATGGCGTGGGCGTAGGCGGCGTGCATGGGCCCGTAGCCGGCGAAGGCGCAGACCAGCATGAACAGGGTCGACTTGGGCAGATGGAAGTTGGTCATCAGGCCGTCCACGGCGCGGAAGCGGTAGCCGGGGGTGATGAAGATGGCGGTCTCGGCGGCGAAGGGGCGGACCACGCCGTCCTCGCCCGTGGCGCTTTCCAGCAGCCGCAGGGAGGTGGTGCCGACGCAGACGATGCGGCCGCCGGCG
>JAYVDG010000116.1:0-2555 GCA_043749525.1 Phenylobacterium sp. | reverse complement strand
TAGCGGGCCGGGATTCCCCACGACCGGCAGATGGCGATCATGATGTGGGCGAAGTCCTGGCAGACCCCGCGCTTGGCCTTGAGCGCCAGGTCTATGGGGCTCTCAGCGTCCGTGACGCCCGCCTCATAGCCGAAGGACTGGTAGATGATGGTCGACAGCTCGCGCAGGGCGCTGAGCGGATCGCGGACCCGAAGCTGCTCGATCCCCGTCTCGGCCACGAAGGCCTTCAGCGCCTGAGTCTCCACCGCGAACCCGTGGTGGTGCAGGAAGTCGAAGTTCTCGCCGCGCACGAAGTCGCTCTTCAACCGGTCCCACTCGCCCGTGTCCAGGGCGTTGGGCAGGGGGTTGGCGGGCTGGGTCTCCACCGCCGAGCGGGCCAGGATGTTCAGCCGGTCATGCGGCTGGGGCACGTCGAAATGGTAGACCGCGTTGCCGAAGGCGTCTGCGTAGGAGAACAGTTGGGCCGGTGGATCCAGCTCCAGCTCGAAGCTCACCAGCCGCTGGCGCGCGCCCTTCTGGGGCTGCATCCACAGCTCCATGACGCTTTCCCGCACCTCGGCGGCGTAGTGGTACTGGGTGACGTGGCGCACTTCCAAAAGCATCAGGCCGGCAACCGCATCTCGAGGGAATAGGCGACGAAGGTGTCGTAGATCGCCGTGTGGATCGCCGCGCACTCGTCCAGCACGGTGGTGAGCAAGGCACCCGCGCCGCCGAGTTCGATGTTCTCGACATCGGCATATTGCAGGCGCGCCTTCAGCCGTCCGGCCAGGCGCTCGGGCCCAGCGTGTCCGGCGTCCACATAGCGGCTGGCGGCTGAGAGGTGTTCCTCGATGCGCGCGGTGGAGAACCGGATCGAGCGGGGGAAGTCCTCGTCGAACATCAGGAATTCCAGGATCAGCTCGGGCCGCACGTCGGCGGTGTAGCGCCGCAGATAGGGCTCCAGGGCGCAACTCATCCGCAGCAGGCTAGTGAGCGCGAAGTGGTCGGTGATCGGACGCTTGCGGGCGTCGCCGAAGAACACCTCCAGCAGCCGGCCGTTCAGCTGGGCGCGCTCCAGGTACATGCCCAGCAGCAGGAAGCGCCAGCCCTCGCCGTGGCTCATGGTGGCGTCGGCCGCGCCGCGGAACAGGTGCAGGTCGGCGATGATGTCGTGCAGGAAGGCTGAGGAGCCGTCGTTGAAGGCCTTGGCCGCGCCGGGCCCGGTGACCCGCAGATAGATCAGGTTCAGCCGCTCCCAGGTCTCGGTGGTGATCTGGTCGCGCACCTGCCGTGCGTTCTCTCGGGCGCGGGCGATGGAGGTGGTGATGGACCGCCCGTCCTCGCGGTCCAGCGCCAGGGCGCGGGCGGCCTCATAGGGCGTCTTGGCCTTTTCCAGATCGGTGTCGCCCACGGCCGCCAGCACGATGCGCGCCACCTGGGTCGCGGCGTCGCTGCGGTCCAGGGTGGCGTTCAGCATCACGTCCGATAGCCGGCACATGTGCTCGGCGCGCTCCACGTAACGCCCCATCCAGTAGAGGCTGTCGGCCACCCGCGCGAGCATCATGGCTGGGCCTCCTCGGTGTCGCCGGCCAGGATCCAGGTGTCCTTCGATCCGCCGCCCTGGCTGGAGTTCACCACCAGGGAGCCCTTCTTCAGGGCCACGCGGGTGAGGGCGCCCGGGGTCACGGTGATCTTCTCCCCCGACAGGATGAAGGGCCGCAGGTCGACGTGGCGCGGGTCGATCTCGCCATCGATCAGACAGGGCGCCGTCGAGAGCTGGATGGTGGGTTGGGCGATGTAGTTGGCCGGGTCGGCGCGCAGGGCGTCGGCGAACTCGCTGCGCTCCTTGGCGCTGGCGTGCGGTCCGATCAGCATGCCGTAACCGCCCGAGGCGCCCACGGCCTTGACCACCAGCTTGTCCAGGTTGGCCAGGACGTGGCTCAGCTGGGCCGGTTCGCGGCAGAGGAAGGTCTCAATATTGGGCAGGATGGCGTCCTCGCCCAGGTAGTATTTGATGATCTCCGGGACATAGGCATAGACCGCCTTGTCGTCGGCGACCCCGGTGCCCGGCGCGTTGCAGATCACCACGTTTCCGGCCCGGTAGGCGTTGAACAGGCCCGCGACCCCCAGGCCGGAATCCCGTCGGAAGGTGAGGGGGTCGATGAAGTCGTCGTCCACCCGGCGATAGATCACGTCAATGCGGCGCAGGCCGGTGGTGGTCCGCATGTAGACCATGTTGTCGTGGACCACGAGGTCGCGGCCCTCCACCAGGGGGCAGCCCATCAGACGGGCCAGATAGGCGTGCTCGTAATAGGCCGAGTTGTAGACGCCCGGCGTCAGCACCACGACCTGGGGGTTGGGCCGCCAATCGGCCGCCATGCCCTTGAGCGTCGACAGCAGCAGGTCGGGATAGCGGTCGATGGGCCGCACGTTCGAGGCGCGGAAGGTCCCGGGGAAGGTGCGCTTGGACGCCTCCCGGTTGGCCAGCATGTAGGAGACGCCGGAGGGGACCCGCAGATTGTCCTCCAGCACCGCGAAGGCGCCGTCCGGCTGGCGGATCAGGTCGGAGCCGCAGA
>JAYVDG010000115.1:0-2556 GCA_043749525.1 Phenylobacterium sp. | reverse complement strand
TGGAGAACCGGCCGCCGTAGTAGTTCAGCCAGTTGAAGCCCTTGAGCGTGTCCACCAGCTTCCAGGGCGCGTTGGACGCGGGCCGCCAGGAACCGTCGGAGTTGCGCGTCTCGTTGGAGCCGAACAGGGTGCAGGGGAAGCCCACGGTGTGGAAGGGCACGTTGTCCTTGCCCATGAACTCCACATAGCTGACGTCGTCGGCCGCGGGGCCGCGCCACCAGCTCTCGTACTCGGTCTCGCTGGCCGGATCGGCGCCGGGCTTGGCCGCTGACCATTCCCAGGTCGCGGCGATATATTCGATGGGCGCGTCGAACCAGACATAGAAGACCTTGCCCGCCAAGCCCGCCACGTCGGGGCGCTCACCCGCCGGGTTGGGACCCCAGTCGGCGGAGTTGACCGGCACGCCCCATTCCAGGTCCCGCGTGATGCCGCGGTCCTGCAGCCCCTCGTCCAGCCACTTCAGGGCCGTGGAGGTGACCAGCACCGGCCACTTGCCCTTCTTGTCGGTGATCCATTCCCGCAATTTCCCGTCGAAGGCGGTCTGCTTGAGGAACAGGTGCAGGCTGTCGCGGATCTCGATGTCTTCCGAGCCGGAGACCGACGAGCGCGGATGGATCAGGTCGACGGGGTCGAGCTGCCGGGTGCAGTTGTCGCACTGGTCGCCGCGGGCGGCGTTGTAGCCGCAGTGCGGGCAGGTGCCGACCACATAGCGGTCGGGCAGGAACCGCTTGTCGGCGTTGGAATAGACCTGCTTGGTCACCCGGCCCTCGATGAAGCCGGCCTCCCACAGCCCCTGGGCGAAACGCTGGGTCAGGGTACGGTTCTGGAGGGACGACGAGCGGCCGAAGTGGTCGAAGCTGATCCCGAACCCGGCATAGAGGTCGCGCTGGATCTGGTGCTGGTCATCGCAATAGGACCGCACGTCCTGCCCCAGGGCCGCGGCGCCCAGCTCGGCCGGGGTGCCATGCTCGTCGGTGGCGCAGATGTAGAGCGTTTCGCGCCCCCGCGCCCGCTGGAACCGAGCATAGACGTCGGCCGGCAGCATGGAGCCCGCCAGGTTCCCCAGGTGCTTGATCCCGTTGATGTAGGGCAAGGCCGAGGTGATGAGGATGCGGGTCATGGGCAGGAACTCGAAATGAGGAGCCTCGGGAAGGCCAGCTTATAGGGCGCCCCATCTGGTTTCCCCAAGCCGCCCGCGCGAGACCCTCCCCCTTTCCCTCATCAAAGCGCCAGCATAACCTCGTTATAGAACGTGGGTTTCAGCGCCGCTCGGGCACGAGCGGAAAGACGAATGTTCAAGAACATCAACTGGATCGCCGTGATCATCTCCGTCGTGGTGTTGGAGGTGCTGGGCTTCCTCTGGTACGGCCCGATGCTGGGCGGCGCCTGGACCGACGCCCACACCGACTTCGTCGGCCGCGCGCCGGACATGAGCAATGTCGTGGTGACCCAGAGCCTGGGGGTGGTGAACACCCTGATCCTGGTGCTGGGCCTGGGCTGGGTGTTCGCCCGCATGGGGATCAACGCCCTGGCCGGGGTCGGCGCGGCGGCGGCGGTGTGGTTCTTCTTCAACTTCACCACCATGGCCGTCGACTACCTCTATATGAGCTTCACGCCGAACCTGGTGATCATCAACATGGGCTACCAATTGGTGAGCTACCTGGTGGCCGGCGCGATCCTGGGCCTGATGCCGGGACGCGCCAAAGCGGCCTAGGTTGGTTCGCGGCGCTGGCGGCCCGGTAGAACGTGCGGACCGGAGAGCAGACATCACGAAAGTCAGTCATGGCCAGTTAGCTGCCGTTCGACGCTCTCACACGTTGAGCCGCCGCTCACCTAACGCTACCCCAACCCCGCCAGCGCCGCCCCCACCGCCTGCGCCCGATATCCCGACGCCGGCGCCTCCTTCGTCCCAGGCAAGGCGTGCAGAAAGGCGTCCATGATCGCCGCCACCGGCGCCTCGCGGGCGAGGATCGGGCGCACGGCCAGCGGGCGGCGCTTCGCCGCATTCAGCCACCGGGCATAGGCCCAGCGGGCATAGGCGCTGTCATAGTCGGCGTGGGCGGCCAGGAACGCCCGCTCTTCCGCCGAGAGATCGAACCCCGACCCAAGCGCATAGCCAAAGTCGGCGAGGTAGAGGTCTTCGCCGTCGGTCAACAGGTTGCGGGCGTGCAGGTCGAAGTGGAAGAGGCCCCGCTTGTTCATGAACGCGACGGCGCCCATCCACTGATCGTGCGCGGCTGCCAGCTTCGCGCCCCTCGGCCGCGCCGCTTGCAGCCAGGTCTCCAGGTCCCGGCCTACGAATTCCTGGATCATCACGATATTGGCCGGGGCGCGGGTCACCTCATCTACCCTGGCGATGATCGCCGGGCTTCCCGACCAGAACGCCGGGATCAGCGCCAGCCAGGCTTCCTGCCGCTCGCTGAGCTTCGGCGCCGTGCGCGGCAGCACCCGCGCATGGTGCAGGATCGGAAAGTGTGGGCACGCTCCGGCCAGCGCCCAGCCGCTCGTCATCCGCGCAGCCTCCAGCTCCCGCCCCGCAGCGAAACCCGCCGAGCC
>JAYVDG010000114.1:0-2560 GCA_043749525.1 Phenylobacterium sp. | reverse complement strand
GGCAAGGACTTCCTGGTGGTGACACCGGGCGTGCGCCCCGACTGGTCGGCCAAGAACGACCAGGCCCGCACCGCGACGCCGGCCGACGCCCTGAGGGCCGGAGCGTCGCACCTGGTGGTGGGCCGCCCGATCACGGCGGCCAATGACCCCCGCGACGCCGCGATCCGGGTCGCCGCGGAGATGGCGGGGGTCTAGCTCATGTAGATGCTCCCCTTCTGGGGGAGCTGGCGCGAAGCGCCTGAGGGGGACTTTGACCCTTGTTTGGCTGAGGTGGGGTTCAACTACGTTGATCCCCCTCCGGCACAGACCTGCGGTCCGCGCCACCTCCCCCACATCGCGCTGGCGCGCTGGGGGAGGATCTCAGATCACCACTTGCCGCCGCCACCGTTGTTGCCTCCACCACAGGTGTTGCACCCCCCGCCGCCGCCGTTGTGACCGCCGCGGCCGCCGATATTGATGCTGACATTGCTGCTGGAGCTGGCCGAGGCCGAAGCGCGCGCACTGGCGCTGGCTCCCGCGCCGGCTCCGGCTCCGGCTCCGGCTCCGGCGAACCCGCCACCGGAGGCGTAGCCGCCGCCCCCGCCGCCGTAGCCGCCCTCGGGATAGGGGCCGACGCCGTAGTCGTAGGTGAAGTTACCGCCCAGGATCAGCTCGCCGCACTGGCGGCAGTCGCTGCAGCCCTGGGCCCGGCAGGGGGCTGGGCCGCGCTCGTCGTAGCGCTCGTTGTAGGCGCGCTCGTGGGCGAAGGCCGCGCATTGGCCGCACGTGGGATAGCCGTAGTGCTGGGCGACATCGCCATAGGTGCGCAGGCTGTAGCCGCCGCTGCGGTGATCGCCGTCGCGGCTCCTATGGCCGCCGCTCCTATAGCCGCCGCCGCAGGTCTGGCAGCCGGCGCCGGGGCGCTGGCCGCCGTTGTCATAGGCATAGCCGCCGCCGGCCACGTACCCGCCCCCGTCATAGGCATAGCCCGGAGGCGGGCCGCCCATGTTGTAGCTCCCGCCGCCACCAACGTAGCCGCCACCAACGTAGCCGCCACCGTCGTAGGCGTATCCGTCCTGATAGCCGCCGCTCGGCTGCGCGCCTTGGCCGCAGGGGCCTGGGCAGCCGGCCAGGGCCGCGCTGGCGCTGAAGGCCAGGGCCAGGCCCAACATCGTCCGCGTTAACCAGGACATCACGCTCTCCGCCATAGGTCGTCAGCGCAAACCTAGGCGGCATAAGCCTTTGCGGCGACACCTCACCCCTCAGGGGCGAAACCTCCGGCGCGAAGGGTTAACAGACTTGAGCTCGTCAGAAGTCGACGGCGATGCCTTTGCGTTCCCAGTCGCCGAAGCGGGTAGGCTCGAGACCAGCGGGGCCGCCGTTCTCGGCCGCCGGCTGCGCGGCCTGTTCGGCGGCGTGGCGCGCGGCGGCTTCTTCCAGGGCGCGGCGGGCGGCGGGCGTCAGCGGCTTGCCGGGGGCGGCGCCCGGCGGATCAGTGTCTTCCATGGGTGAAATCTAGGCGTTTGTGGCTCGCCACGCCAGTTCCGGCGCCACGTCGGGGCTTGCCTCAAGGCCGGTTTGCGGGCACGCCGCCCGCGTGACCGACCTTTCAGCCTCCGACGCCGCCGGCCTGCCCGCGCGCCGCGCCGCCCTCGACCTGCTCGCCGCGGCCCTCAACCGCCGCACGGGCTTCGACGAGGCGGCCGCCACGCCGGCCTTCCGCAACCTGGAGCCCCGCGACCGGGGCTTCGCCCGCGCCCTGGTGCTGGCGACCCTGCGCCATCTGGGGCCCATCGACCGCGCCCTGGACGGCCGCATCTCGCGCGAGCCGCCGGAGGTGGTGCGCAACATCCTGCGGCTCGGCGTCGCCCAGGCCTTCGTGCTGGGCACGCCCGCCTTCGCCGCCGTCGGGACCAGCGTCGACCTGGTGGCTGAGCTCAAGGAGGGCCGCGCCTTCAAGGGCGTCATCAACGCCATCCTGCGCGGCCTGACCCGTGAGCCGCCGGACATGACCGATCCGGAACTGCTGGCCCCGCCCTGGCTGTTCAGCCGCTGGGCCGCCGCCTTCGGCGAGCCTGCCGCCCGCGCCATGGCCACCCTGATCGCCGCCGAGCCGGCCACCGACCTTTCCTTGAAGGCGCGGTCGCCGGACCTGGCCGCCGCCCTGGAGGCCGAGGAATTGCCCGGCGGCACCCTGCGCTCGGCCCTGCGCGGCGAGATTTCCACCTGGCCGGGCTTCGCCGACGGGGTGTGGTGGGTGCAGGACGCCAGCGCCGCCGTGCCCGCGCGCCTGCTGGACATGAAACCGGGCGAGACCGCGCTCGACCTTTGCGCCGCGCCCGGCGGCAAGACCCTGCAACTGGCGGCCACCGGCGCCTCCGTGGTCGCTGTCGATCGATCCGCCGCCCGCCTGGTCCGGGTCGCCGAGAACCTCACCCGCATGGGCCTGACCGCCGAGACCGCCACCGACGACGCGGGCGGGTGGCCCGACACGCGGACCTTCGACGCCGTCCTGTTGGACGCGCCCTGCAGCGCCACGGGCACCTATCGCCGCAATCCCGACGTCCTCTGGGCCGCCAAG